>NZ_RZOS01000058.1:0-20748 GCF_004022605.1 Mesorhizobium sp. M4B.F.Ca.ET.089.01.1.1 | reverse complement strand
ACAACGCGCATATCCAGGATCTGACGGTGACGACCCGCAGCCGGCTGGCGCCGTTCCGCCGCGCGCAGTTCATGCTGCCCGGCCGGTTGGCCAAATCCTGGCAGGAACACGATCTGATCGTCACCGCAATCATGCGCGGCGACGGCATGGCGGCGGGCAAGGCCGCCAGGGATCATGTCTCGATCGTCAGCGAGGCGAGCGCCGTGTTTGCGGCCGACGATCGCAAGCCAGGTAGGCGGGACGTGGCCTGAAACTAGGGGCGGTCCGGAAACTCGCAGACGATGTCTGCTTACAGGCCGTGCAAAGCTTGGCCCCGGCCGAAATGAGGCGCTTTCCTGACGGGCAGCTTTGGGCCGGAAGCAGTAGGTCCGCTTGTGGTGCAGGAAAAACGATAGCGAAACTTAATATCTCAGCATCCGATGTCCTGAGTTGACCCAGGGCAGACCTTTGGTGGTCGCTCGGTGGTCGACTGCTTCGCGCATCGCTGCTGACATTCGAAACGCCGATGTTTGACTAGCTTGAGGTGCAATGCGCTCCAGGGTCGGCATTGCCAAGCGGCAAATCAGGCAGGGAGCCGCCACATTCGCACAAGACCTGTGCCACGCAATTCCGTTTCCCCGAGCGGCTCGCAAGCAAAATCCGGTCCGAGCAATTGGTGGGTTGCATCAGAAATACGGATTTCATCGGGCTCCGCGGCCTTTTGAATGCGCGCGGCGAGATTAACGGTGTCGCCCCACAGGTCATAGACAAACCGCCTTTTGCCTATGACGCCCGCCACGATCGGTCCGGAGTGAATTCCAATTCTGAGACGTAGCGCTTCGCCCGCGAAGCGCTCTCGCCTGGCCGCCTCCCGCAGCTCAAGCGCATAGTTCGCAATGGCTTGCGCATGATCGGATCGCGCGACGGGCAGGCCAGCGACCGCCATGACACAATCGCCGATGGTTTTGATCTTTTCGCAGCCGTATTGTTCCGAGAGCAGATCGGCCGCCCTGAAGAAATAATTCAGGATAGCGATCGTCGTCGCGGCTCCGACGCTCCGCGCTCTTTCGGTAAAACCGACGATGTCGGCAAAAAGCACACTGACCTCCGCGTGGTTGTCTGCAATTTGCTCGTCCGCTTTCAGCCGCTCCGCGATCGACGCCGGAAGAATGTTGAGGAGCAGGGATTCGGCGCGCCGGTATTCGCGCGACAGACCCTCCTGGCTCTCCCTTAACGCCTCGTTCGTCGATTGCAGCTTCGCATTGAGTTCACGCTCCCTCTCCTGCAGGAGCGTCATTTCATAAGCCTTCTGCTGAAGCCGCTGCTGATGGTCGCGTTCTGGCGTGGCGTCGAGAAAGAGCAGCCACACCGAGCCGCTGTCGTCAAAGAAATGAAGGTCCGCGACACGCCCGCCGGGCAGTTCCATCATGGGCAAATGGAATGGAAGCTCCGGGCAAGGCAGCAGCCCTTCCATGATTTCGAGTTGATCGGCAACGGGCTCGCCAGTGCGAAGCGACGAAAGCCCGTAATATCCAAGGTTGCCGCCCTTCGCTTCTATGCATTGCCGAGCGTCGATTTTTAGATATGCGGCAGAGCGCTCTTTAGAGAAGAAATCGTATATCCAGCTTCTGACTTCTTTCGGCAACCTGGCCATGGTCTACTTGGCGACCATCGAGGCAAGCTGACGAAACGCATCGTCGACATGTTCGCCCGAAAGCGCGCTTGTCAGATAGATTTGCCATCCGCGTTGCTTCAGTTCGTCAATCTCACCATCCGGTATTGCCCAGCGATCGGTCAGATCGGATTTGTTGAACAGCAATACAAACGGCATGGCACCGAATTCGGCCTCGACGCGCTCGCGCAGCGTAAGCGCCACGGCAAGAGTAGCGGGCCGGGTTCCGTCGACGACAAGTACGAGCCCGGTCGCACCTCGCACATAGCTGACGCGGAATGAGCCGATATCGTCTTCGCCGGCCAAATCCCACAAAATCAGATCCACGGTCTTGTCCGGAAACGCGACGCTTTTCTTGTCGATCTTCACGCCCACCGTGGTCAGGTAGTTTTCCGAGAAGATGCTTTGCACGAACCTGCGCACCAGGCTCGTTTTGCCGACAGCGAACCCGCCCAACATGCAGATCTTTTTTTGCAGCATCCTGGGCCCCGCACTACTCCAGGCTGACCGTAACCGAAACCCGGCGATTGGTGGAGTTCCCAGTTCGACTATTTTCATTTTCGGGCACCGCCGGCTCAAAGGTGCCCGCGCCCCGGACCTGCAGCAGTTCCGGAGCGACGCCGCGCTTGTTGAGAAGCGCGCGAACCGTCTCGGCGCGGGCGGCGCTGATCGACGCGTTGGCCGTCTCACGGCCCGTTGTGTCCGAATGGCCGGTCAACATGAACCGCGCTGTCACGCCTGCCTTGCGGGCATTTTCGGCGAATTCCTTCAACTGATCAGCCAATCTGTCAAGCACCGGCGCCTGCTCCGGTCCCGGCACAACCTTGCCGGAAGAGAAGAAAATATCGGTCGTCTGGATGGCCTCTCTCAAATGATTAAGTTCGGCAAGGTTCAGCTCGCGCAACTGCGAGACATCCAGAATCACTCCGTCCGCCGAAAGTTGGTCGGCGGCGGCCTGTGCCCGGCCGATCCAGCCGGCAGGAGCCTCGCCCACGACAACGATGCGACCCTGGATGATCGAAAGCTGAACCGATTTCGGCGGGGACAGCGACGCCGTCAGCCGCTTCACCACGAACTTCGGATCAAGACTCTGATAGAATTGCCACTGTGAATGAACGCGGGCAGGATCAACCCCCGTTCCGGACAGCAGAGCTTGCGGGTCGGCGGCAAGCGGGTCTCTCAGACCGGAAATGTAGAAATGTCCGCCCCTCTCCGTTTGTTGGGCGACGATGATTCCCGGTTGAGCCTCAAGTCGCGACACATAATACTGCCAATGCTCCGCCGCGCGTGCATCGGGGCTCACATCACGAACCTTGGAAATGTCGAACTCCGGTCCGCCTACCGAAAGCTGTCGTGCCGCCGCGCGCGCCCGATCTATCCAGGTGTCGGGAGCCTCACCCTCGGCAACGATGCGGTCATTGACGATCGAAAGGCGCACGGTATCCGGCGGATACAGCGACGCCGTCAGCCGCTTCAACACGAACACCGGCTCAAGGCTCTGATAGAATTGCCAGCTTGCATGAACGCGAGCGGGATCGACCTGCGTCCCGGCCAGCAGCAACTGCGGGTCGACGGCAAGCGGGTCTCTCAGGCCGGTAATATAGAATTGGCCATCGCGCACATTCTGTTGGGCGACGATGATGCCGGGCTGCTTCTCCAGTCGCGACACATAGGCCTGCCAGCGCTCCTCGGGGCTCACATCACGGACACCGGAGATGTCGAAGACCGGGCCGCCGGCTGAAAGCTGCTGGGCGGCGGTCCGCGCCCGGTTGATCCACGCGGTGGTGGCCTCACCCGCCGCAACGATGCGATCATCGACTACGGAAAGCCGCACCGAATCCGGCGGCGCCAGCGACGCCGTCAGCCGCTTCAGCACGAACTGCGGCTCAAGACTCTGGTAGAATTGCCAGCTTGCATGAACGCGCGCGGGATCGACCTGCGTCTCGGCCAACAGCGAATGCGGGTCGGTGGCAAGCGGGTCTCTCAGACCGGCAATATAGAATTGGCCATCGCGCACAGTCTGATCGGCGACGATGATGCCGGGCTGGGTCGCCAGTCGCGACACATAGGCCTGCCAGCGCTCCTCGGCGCTCACATCGCGGACCCCGGAGATGTCGAAGACCGGGCCGCCTGCCGAAAGCTGCTGGGCGGCGGTCCGCGCCCGGTTGATCCACGTGGTGGTAGCCTCACCCTCGGCGACGATGCGACCGTCGACGACCGAAAGCCGTACCGAACCCGGCGGCGCCAGCGACGCCGTCAGCCGCTTCAGCACGAATTCCGGCTCAAGGCTCTGATAGAACTGCCAGTCTGAATGAACGCGGGCGGGATCGACCTCCGTTCCCGGCAACAGCGACTGCGGGTCAACGGCGAGCGGGTCTCTCAGTCCGGCAATATAGAACTGGCCGCCACGAATTTTCTGCTCGGAAACGACGATCCCCGGCTGGGTCGCCAGTCGCGACAGATAGGTCTGCCAGCGCTGCCCCGCTTGCCAGGAAACAAAGAACCAGGCGCCTGCCGCAGTCACGATCAGCAGGGCTGCCGTCACCACCAGCCACGGGAATCCCTCTTTCGAATCCGTATGCTGCAGCTCGACGCAGGTCTGCAACTGCGTCTCCACGCCGGGCAACTGCGATGTGTCGCCGTCAAACTCCTCTAAAGCCTGCGAGGATTCATCGTGGATTCGGAGCAATGCATCGCGAATTACGTCATGCAATTCCTCCGGCGGGTTTCCCCGGATCACCGCAACCAGCGTCGCAAACGGTCCGACTTCCGACCAGAGACGAAGCTCGCCGAACCGGATGGTATCCAGGCCGCTGTTCTCTTTCTCGTTGAACGAGTCCTTCACGAAATCCTGAATTGCGCTGAGCATCGAGGAAATCAGTTGAGGGTCTTCGCTGGTGGCGTTTTCGGCGGTTACATGCGCGATCAAAAGCCCAGATCTGCGGCTGATCAGAAAGACATGCTCCACGCGATAGACGAGAGAATGCTTGAGAACGACTTCGGAGAAGCTTGTTCCGGTTCTCCAAGCCTCAAATCTCCACTTGAGGCCATGCCAGGTAAATATATGCCTTAAAGATTCATTCAGGGACTGGAAGGTCTGGTCGATCTTTTCGCCGATCGACTTGCGAATGGCCGGCAGAAACACCGGATACAATATATCCGTCAGTATGTGCGGGTTCTTCTGGATGGACCGCTGCGCGGCCCTTTCTACGGCCGGTGCGAGGGCCTCGCCGAGTTGCATATGAGACGCGCGCGCGGTTGCGTCGGGGAGAACGTTCCCTACAGCGGCTGCAAGCTGCTCAGGCTCGTCGAGCAGGTGCGTAACGCGTGAAAGTTCCGAGATTTCGCCGCCGACGAGCAGCTGGCGAAGCCTTTCCAACCGATGATCGGCGGCTGGAACTCCTTCGTAAAGCGCATGGTTGTCCGGATCGACGTTCCGGGCAATTTCCACCAAAAGGCGGGCCAGAGCCTCGCGATCAATCCCGGTATCGTTCGAAGCTGGTCTTTGGGGAAGGCTGATTGGGTCGACGCTCGACGTCAAGTTCCGATCAACTCGCTTTCCAGCTACGCTCCGAGTTGCTCTTGCTGCCAACGGGATCCTGATTCAGACATTTTGCGACCTCGACAAACAGGCCGGCCAAAAGATTTCGGTCGGTCTTGACGTTGCTGAGATCGGAAAATATCTTCTCCATCAGCATTTGAGCGCTTTCATTCTTTTGCTTGATTTCCTCGCGCAGCAAATGGTCGCTTCTGTTCATGCGATCCGCTATTTCGCGCTCGAGCTCGCTCAATTGATCAGACAACGCGCGCACCTGCTTTTCAAGCGCCTGATTCTGATCGCGAAGATTGCGGTCGATCTCCTTGTCGGCCTCGGCTCGCGCATCTTTTTCGTTCCGCAACTGCGTCGCCAGCGAGTCAACCTGCTTCTTCGCATTTGACTCGTAGGTTTCAAGATTGCGCTTGGCTTCGGATTCGACATCCTTGAAGCGCTGCAGGAACCGCTCTTCAAGCTTGGAGAAGCGGCGGTCATAGTCCTGCATCTGGTTGCCGAACAAAAGATCGCGTATCTTGTCGACACCTGGAGCGTCACCGCCGGCCCCGCCCTCGCGAGCCTGGGCCGCCATGAAGTTCAGCCCGTTACCCTCTGCATTTCCTATCAGATTTGCGTCCGCTTTACTTGCTGAAGAAGCGGCATTCGCAGAGTCCTTTGCCATCCTTACACCCCATCGCCCAATGAGAAATTCGGAAACGAGAATTTATGTCAGACAAATACCCGGGCCGCAAGCCGGAATCCTCTTGGCTTAGGCCGATTCGCGCGTGTCTTCCGATGCGGGGCCCAACGCCAGAAGGAAGGTCTTTTTTCGAATGGAGAATGCCTGTTCGAGAATGCAGGGACAACGACTGTCATTGGCGCAAAGCTGCCTGTGGCAGCGCATTAGCGATGTCCGCTTTTGGTGAATCGACGGGACCGTAGGAATGACTGTCCTGAGGCGCAAAGCTGCCGTTCGCCTGGGCAAATTTTGCCCGTGCCACGAGTTGGCCACACAGTATGGCGCAAAGCTAGTATGTCCCGTAGACAGCCTGAATGGCCGCTTTACGCGGGCTGTCGGAAGAGGGCTATCGCCAGTCGGAGATCGCCACGCGATTGATCCCACGCGACTACCTTCAGGCCGCAAATCTTTCAACTGAGCACTATGTCACTGGTCGAACGCCGCTATGACGAAGCAGTTGTCGCCGAGCGGAGAGCTGTCCAGCTCCCGGCCCGACTTCGGCACCGCCTGGCGCACGCTCACCGCAGCACGTGACCTCGGCAAGGGAATACTCACGTACTTGATAAGCGCGCCGGCGCTAGTGTGAGCTGCGCTTGGTCGCATACACTGAGGTGTTTGTTGGCTTCCTAAGCGCCTTCGGTGCCGTGATAGCTTTTCCCATGGCGGCTGTCTGCTGCTGCGAGCGGGTCAAGAGCAAGGCGGCGGAATCTATCAAAAGAACCTCGATCGCCATCGACTTTCATGCGCACCAGCATTCCCTCGTAACAATCGATTAGGAAGGCAGCCGCATCTTTGACGTCGACGCTTGGTCCGACCTCTCCGATGGCCTTCGCCTCTTCCAGCAATCCACACAGTTGTTCCTCCCATCGGGAGAACACGCTGGCCAGTCTCGCCCTGAATTCCGGGCTGCGTGCAGCTGCGACCTGGCTGAGAACGCCAAAGAGGCAGCCGCCAAGCGGCACCTCAGCCAGATGCTGGGCCTCTACGGCGTCGAAATAGTTTCGGAGCCGCTTAAGTGGGCTGCAGGAACTGTCCTTAAACATTTCATCGCGCCAGTCGAGATAGTGGCGCTCGTAAGCGTCCAGCACGGCACCGGCGAACTCCTCCTTGCTCTTGAAGAAATAGTAGAACGAGCCTTTTGGGACACGTGCCGATTGGAGGATGGCATTCAGACCGACGCCGTCAAAACCGTTCAGGATCAGCGCTTTCAATCCCTCGGAAACCAAGCGTTCACGTGTAGCGAGATTCTTTTCAATCATTGTAGTAGACCAGTTTACTATCAAGTAACGGTACCACATCCGCCCGTCAGTGACCAACCAAGATGTCGGCGGTAAAAGGGACACCGGCGCGATGGATATTGACGGCCCGCCAGGCGTGAACATGCGACCCATATTTGACCGACATACCGTCCCGGTGGCCGGCAGGCCAAAGTCTCGAGGCCGACCAGCCTTGGGTGGCGCACGAGTCAGCCTCGAAAGCTTGTACGAGGAACATGACACAGGCATCATCGGCGGTGGCCAGGCGGGACTGGCCATGAGCTATCATTTGCGTCAGCGCGGTCGACAGCACATCGTTCTCGAACGGTTTACAGTGGCCGAGCGATGGCGGTCTGAACGTTGGGACTCGCTACGGTTCCAGCTACCAAACCGCTGGCTCGACTTGCCAGGGAAGCCATATGCAGGGACCGAGCCGGACGGGTTTGTTCATCATTCAGAGGTCTTGCGCTTTGTCGTAGACTACGCCGCTGAGATAGAAGCGCCAGTGCGCACCGGCGTTGAAGTAACTGGCCTCTCCCGCGATGACCGCGGCGCAGCCTATCATCTCGAAACCGCAAACGGCCCGATCAGGGCGCGCCATGTTGTTATTGCGACCGGTCCGTTTCAACGTCCGATCGTTCCAGGCTACAGCCACGCAGTACCGGCCTCGATCTGTCAGATCGATGCGACCTGCTACCGAAACCCTCAACAGCTGCCGCCGGGGGCTGTCCTTGTCGTAGGCAGTGGCAACTCGGGCTGCCAGATTGCAGATGAACTGTTGCGCAGCGGCCGACGAGTATTTCTTGCTGTCAGCCGACACAGCAGAGTGCCTCGGCGTTATCGTGGTCAAGACCTTATCTGGTGGTACGAAAATTTGGGCCGCTTCGACGTGACGATCGACTCCTTCCCCAATAGGAGGTACCCGCCGTCGGTAATTTTGACCGGCATGGACGGGGGGTATGATCTTGATCCGCGTCGGCTGGGCGTTGAGGGCGCAACTCTACTGGGGCGATTAGTTGGGATTGCCGATGGTACAGCAGTACTTGCTGATGACGCTGTGGACGCGCTCGCGGCCGCCGACAGAAGTTATGCAGGTTTCCTGGAGGCGGCAGACCATCTGGCCGCTACGACTTCGATGCAGTCGGAAGTGGACCAACAGGGTCGCTCGGTGCCACCGCTGCCTTTCCAGATCGAGAGCGTGCCCGCCTTGAAATTGAGCGGGGAAAACGTTCGCACGATCGTCTGGGCAAGCGGATACGCCTATAACTACGACTGGGTGAATCTAAAGATCATCGATGCTAACGGCACTCCAGTCCAACAGCGCGGCGTCACCGCTTGTCAGGGAGTCTATTTTCTTGGGCTTCACTGGATGCACACGTTCCGGTCGGCCGTCCTGTCCTTTGTCGGGCGTGACGCGGCTTACATCGCCGATCACATTGAGAGCTTGGCGCCGATTTAGATGATGAGCGACAGCCTGAGCAGGGAGTCGGACCAAACTGGTATCTGGGGCGTGGTCTCGTAGTTTGAGGCGCCAAGCTGCCGTCCACATGCTCCTAAACCCGAATCTGCTGTCTCGCTTTATCCATAAGCACTCGCAGTTCCGGCTGAGGCGCGACCCAGAAAGTTCGAAGAGCTTTCCATGAACCCCAGGGGGTTCCGCTAGTGGAACTAAAAGCGACCGAATTTGCTGCTGCGCCACGGCACTCGCGCCTCGCTCGCTATCACCCCCTCAGTGGAAGCGGCTGGTCTCCAAGCAGCACCCTGACCACGACGTCACGAGCATCATTGGGATCAAGGGAGTGCCTTGCGATCAGGTCGCTGCATTCGGTGACGATCTGATCGGCGTCGTGCATGAGCTTGAGCTGCTTGTAGCGATCGTGGTGATGCAACCCCATGCTTTCACCAATCACTTCAAGGATATTGATGATGCGGAATGGCCAATCGCGCTCGTGAGCACACAGTTCGCGATGATCGGAATGATAAACCGCAACCAGCGCATCAACACCCGCGTCACGCGCCGCTTCAAGTTCTCTTAGCTGCAACTCACGCTTGAACTTAGGAAGCACACCGACATGCACGCTCTGCAGACCCACCGCTGGCTGATGCAGATCGACAAGCTCAATGCCGGGGACCATCTTTAGGATTTCGGTGGCAGCCTCCACCACGCCGGCTACGCCAGGATGCTTGTGTAGCGCGACGCGAATGTCGACCCTGTGCTGCAGGTGCGGCCTCAACTGCGCCAGCCGGTCGCGGAGGAATCGCATAAACGGCTTCATCTCGAATGGGCGGGAGCCGCGCTGTCGTTCCACCGTTGGCAGGATGTTTTCTGTGAACTGGACGTAGCAAGTCGGACACCAGGTGATCACCTGTCCCAACCTGGAGTGCGACAACTTCTCCATAGAGCTGGACCCCATGCGACCGGTCATCTCGGCGTCGCCGGCCTTGAGTTGCGAAATGCCGCAACAATGGCTGGGACCGCCCATAACCTGGTAACTGATGCTGAGTTCGTCCATGATATCGAGGGCAAGCAAGGCAATGTGTGGCGTCTTGAGCACATTGCAGCCGGTGTAGAACACAAAGTCCGCCGGCTCGGTGGGCATGGATACTGACGCTGATTTTTGACCCAGCCGTTCCAGGACCTCCGTATCGAGTTGCAAACGCGACAGCATCGTTACACCGCGGCTGACCTCACGGTATCTCTCCACGCCTTGCCGGCGTCGTTCAGCAAGCTCCTTGTCAGCCTTCGCGACGCTAAGGCGTGCCATGGTAAGGAGAAAGCGTGGATTGACGCCGTAGTCGCACGCCTTGATGCATTCTCCGCTGAGCATGCAGGAGGCTGCCCATTCGCGCGACGTCTCCGGACCGTTACCGGTGCGGACAAGATCGAGGATACCACCGATGAGGTCTTCGGACTTCGCCTCCGGGATGCCGGCGGGCACCACGCTTGGGCAAACCTCAACGCACTTGCCGCATCGCGTGCAGGCATCAAGCATATCCTGGACGCGTTCGCCCAGAACCGTCTCGAAGGATGTCTCGTCCACCGGGAGCATCGCGGACTCCGAGCCTGCCTAAGAATGCGCCCTACGCGCGCATTGGCAGCTCGGAAACTAACATAGAAATCGGCAATCTTGAAGGACGAGGCTTTCGTACGCCGCGATGACTAAACTGCGTGAAGCGAGATCCGCGGCCTGTAGAAAATCCCAATCTGATTCCAATGACGATGTTTCAGCCCAACTTCTCTGAGCGCCACGGAGCCCAGCGTCCTTTATCGTTACCGAATCCGGCAGATCACACGTCACAAGGCCGCCGTCTAGGGTCGCCGCATACTCTTTGCCAGACAAACGCCAGACCAACAGTCGGCGGCACCCCAGGCGATCTTGCCGAGGATGGACCCCGGTTTGCTTCACTGGGAGCGGCGTCCCCGGCGCCGCAAAGAAACTGCCCCGATCAGATCAAGACGGTTATTGATTTCTGACAAAATGCTTGCAGGGACAGGACTTGAACCTGGCCTCGCTTGCGAAGTCCGGTCAACAGACGAACTCGGTTGCAGCGCTGTATTGGCGGTAGCGCTCTACCGACTCGAACCCCCAAAATGAGAACTTCGATCAAGTTTGCCCCACTGCGGATCGAGACACCCAGCGTCCCTCTAATGCACGCGCATTTCGACCGGCGCTGACCATGGAATCGCTATGCGGCCTTGCCGGTGGGCTTTAGAGGACACTGCCGGAACCAAATGCTACTCGCCGGCTTGTGGCGGGATGAGCACCCGCGGCATCAACTTTCTCCACAGATGGATTTCCAACAACATCCCGGAGACGGTCGGTGCCGACATCATCTCGGTGGCTGAATTGACCCAACAGCTTTTTGCAGACGCCAAGGCAATCGGGATCGACAGCACGGAGCTCGAGGAAGAAATCGGGAGCGTCTATGAGGTGATCTTTGACGCGGTCCTTCATCGCGAGGCCGGCGTCGCGGATTGAGCGTTCGGATGCGGTTGACCAATGCTGAACTCATAGACCTCGCCCAAATCCTCGTCAGTCACCCTGACCCAAATGAATTCGGCTGCTCGCGCTTTGACATCACATCCAGTACCTTCGCGAGCTGCCTCTCCCGGTGTCTCGGCCCTCACAACTCGCCATGTAGTAACCGTCTCACCCGTCATTTGTTCAACAAAATACTCTGGCATCGGGGCGTTCCCTAGGCTGACTGGGATTCCAACTTCTGACGAAGCCCAATGTTCCCGCGGTTTACGGGCTACCCCCCCAGGCAGAGCAGCGCCTGCAGTTGCGAATGCTTAGACTGTCTGGAACTCCTCACGCCCCTCGTGCATTGTGTGCTGTAGCGGTCGATTTCTCAGGAATGTAGCCGCTCCCAAACCAATAGGCCTTCCGCCCTCTCCCTCTGGCGGAAGGCCTATTTGGTTCAGGCGCTACGTCGCGTCGAAAGCGCTTGCCATAACTTCGTTTCGTCCGTCATCCCATTTTGGAAAAGGTCGAGGACCTCATCTGCGAGAGCTTCCCTCTGATCCCTGTCTTTCTTGGCAAGGTAGCGCTCGTCGCACAGTTGGTTGAACACCCGCTGGAGCAAGTCCAGATCAGCGGGATCAAATATTGCCGCTGTGGCGATGCCATGGCATTGCCGTCCTCAAAGCGGTTCCGGGTCAAGGCTGGCGGCCCAGCGGCCGAGAGGGGGGGGGCGGGTCGGCCGCTAGGCCTAACCAGCAAAACGGGGTAGGTTTGCCGGCTGACTGCGCATTATAGCACCGCTCATTAGCGGCTGCTAATCTATTCAAATTGTCTGCAAGCGCTCAATGAGGGCGCCAGCCCATCGTTGACCAAGGTAGGGCGTGAAATGGCCGGCGCAGTCGGGCGCTCGTTGCTAGATCTATCGCACCGCGCCGGCCTTTGCGGGAAAGGAAGAAGCCCCAAACCCCACTACGACTAATTTATTCGAACATTAGAGTTCACTCAATTAGGACCGAGTGCCCTGGTCACTCGGCCTAAAGAGCGTTTCTTGACTGCTGCACCCGTCCTGTCCCGTTCCACCGGATTGAACTCGACTTCCTTCCCGGTGCTTCCCTTCAATGGCTTACGTTGCCTTGTGCGGCACCAGCGGCGTCTTCCTCGTGAACTCTAACGCGCGGCGCGAGATGCTTTCCATGCGCCGAGTCGCGCCATTAACGCCGGAAGGTCGGCGTAAGGCAGGGCCTTTCGTGATGTTCTTGGCGACGGAACGTTGGTCCGACTGCACGTTGAAAAGCGCTTTTTCGGGAATAAAAGGACAGGGCGCGGCGTTGAAGAGGTTAAGGGACGCCCGTCCCTGCCGGGCAACTAAAGGTAGCGCATCGGTCGGGACGTTGAACTCCAAACAAATGGAGACCGGGATGCGACCACTTATCATCATTGCAGCGTTTTCGCTGCTCGCCGGCCCTGCGTCGGCAGCCGATCACCTTTTTACCGCCACGGAGGCAGGCGGTTTGACGACCGACAGCCAGCCGTTCCAGAACGGCATAAACAACACGGCTCCGACAGGCGAGGACGTGCCTGGCGGGGGTAGTCCGCTGTCGGGTGATGACCATACCGTCCCGGCCACCGACACCCAGACAGGTGCCGCGACCAAGGACATGCCGGCGGCCACGCAGGACAAGACGGCTCCATCAGCCAACGCCCGCTGACAATCGCGTCGCTTCGTGACAGGCGTTGGCGCGGCAGCTCTCGCCCGTCCGGCTGATATCAAATTTTGATGCTGGACGGGGGCGCGGTCCGTCAGAAGCGATGGAGCGCAAATCGGACGGCCACGGCAGTCGCGGGGGCTATGGCCTCGGCGGGAGATTGAGCGCGCTGGTTTGCCAGTAGAACTTCCATTCACCGGTTCGGAGCTTCGAAAAGATTTTGCAGACGCGACCCTTCCAGGGAAAATCAGCGCCGGTCGTTTTGTTTCGTCAAAGGGTATCGATGTCGACCACGGCGAACGCCGCGTCCTCTGTTGGGGCAACTTCGATTTTCGCGTCGCGCATTCACCTCGCTAGTTAATATTGATGAGCCCAAGTCATCCAACCGATGGATGGAAGCATCTTATGCCAGTGCTATATTGAGCGTGAGGGCGGCAACCCGGTTTTGCTTGGGGTTAATTATGAGCAAGACTCTTATTGCTGTAACCGCAATCGCGATCAGCATCGGCTATGCCGAAGCCAAGGATCGCAGGGTACAAACTGCGACCCTCCTGCACACCAACGTGATGAACCACGCGGTTTGCAACGGATCAAGCTCCCTCTTCGAAGTCCTCGGCGGCATGTGTTTACTCGTCAAGGGCTCGACGATCTATGGCGACTTCGCAGAGCTTTCCCAGATTAACGCTGTGGGCTGGTAGCCGGAGCAATCCGGAAGCGCGCAATTGAACTGCCATGGAGGGGTGGGTTGTGCGGCAGATTGCTATCCGACTGGCCGCCGAGATCGGGACGGCGATCGGCAACGCTTTCCGTTTCACGGGCTTCGGCGCCTGCGCTACTTGTTCACTGGCGGCCATGGCCGCGTCCGAGCAAGGAGCTGGCCATCGGCGGCTACTCCGTGCGGCTAACCATTCGGCTTTTCAGGGCCTTGCATTGGGCTACCATGACGCTCATCGTGTAAGAATGCTGGGCAGGGGGCTCACCCCGCCTTATGACCAGCTAGGCCCGGTCCAAGGCATCTCCCGTCACGAGATCCGAAGCCGGGCCGCCCTTTAGAATGGACAAGTCTCTGACAATCGCGCTCTTCATCGCGGCCGCAAACTGGCGGTTCGCGGCATGCATTCTATAGCGCACACGAACGTAACGGTTCACAGCCAGAACTGTCATTTGCGTACAAAATCAATGACTGAGATTCTTCGCGACCACCCTTCGAAAGTCGACACCTGAAATCAATTGGTATGGCAATCTTCAACCCCTGATGGGACAGAAACGCATTATGATATGTGTTGTGGATAGTGACAGTTCGTTCACTATGAACCGGCCTTCTCATTGAAGGCGCCCATCGAGCGCCTAATGTGATCCACAACGCCGTTGTCGCTTGGGGCGGCCCCCCGAGCTGGCGACCGACAGTTCAGTTCCCGCCAGTCTGCGTTGATCACCGGCTTGTCCGTGATCGGAAAATGATTTGGAATCCGACAATCTCATTTTGCCCCGATGCTGCCGAACGTTTGCCACAGATGCCACCGGACGCGCCACCCGAGCGAGTTTGACCTGAAGCCGACCTTGACTTGGTGGCTACGTCTTATTCGATTGTTTCATGGTCAGCTGGCGATGCTGTCTTACGCGGAACGCAATGGTTACGAGTTCGATCGACCGGAATGCGGGCAATGCTTTGGCCCGGGCTACAACCCGAGGCGCATTCGTGACAAGGCGATCCGGGACCGTTGGGCCTCCCGATGCAGGGCGAGGGGTACATCATATAGACGAAATTCCTTATCCGGGTGTTCGGTGGCTGATGAAACCGACAAGCCGAATGAGCATCGCGCATCGCGTATCATCGCGGGCTACATGACCGGCATCTCTAACAAAGGAGAGTTGATGGAGCTCTCCCGCAGCTTTGAGCCGTGAAAGCGTCCAAAGGTGCCGCGCTGCGGGGCGCCGCCGTGCTGTTATCGTTCCGTTCAGAAAGCCAGACCTAACTTCCCGGAGTTGCCTGTTGAACAACGCGGCCGGCCTTCACTCTGATAGTCCTGCCTTGAGGTCGACCGCCACGTTCTCGTGCACGGCTCCGGCGGCGGCAACTCGGTCCCAATTCTCACGGCGGGACGGTAATGCGAAAGCCAGCCGAAGCATCGCATTGAAGTCGTCCTGCGCGCGGGTGGCCTCATCGAAGCGGCGCAAGACCCATGCCTCGCTGCGTCCTGCAGCAGGCCAGCCAACATCGCTGGCAAATGCCCCAATATTGTCAGCGTCTGAAGGCAGAACCTTCGGAAGGAGCTCGTCTTTCACGCTCTCAGACACGCGGCTCGCAGCCATCGCATAACCTCGGGAGTCCGGTCGTTCCACGTCTTGCGCAAAGGTGATGATAATTTCGAGCGGCGTTACCTCGACGGGGGCCGCGGCCGCATCCGCTAGCGGGCAGTCACATCGGTTGGCCCAAGCGCATCAAACACTCTGCGCATCGGCGCCAAGGAGTGTTCGTCCATAATCATCACTGAACGATTCATGCCTGTTGATCTGCCCACCCAACTGCTCGCGAAACGCAGTCCGGGCAGGTTCATCAAAATGTGCAGATGCCGAAGCGAGCCGCTCGCCGCCTGCTCTCGCCAAGGCGCCGCAAAATGCGCCCAGTGCCCAAGGAGCGAGGTCCAGCGAGCGGAGTCCTGGCCGGCTGCCTCGATCAGTCGCTCGATAGCATCATGTCCTTTAGCTAAGCCCGGCCTCGTGACGGGCTCCGGTGGATCACCGGAATAATCTCGCCATAGCGGCATGGCTGATGGACTAGAGATGCCGTGATTGGTGGGCGCCAGCGCAAGAGCAACTCCCAACCCACACGATTGAACCGTTTAAGAATCAGATCGATCACCGACAGGCGATCTTCAGCGGTTGCACAAGTCTGGGGATGCCATTGGACGCGAGCAGGAATAGGTCCGTTGATGGCAGCCGCTAGCGGTGCCAACTCTGCCTCGAAGGCGTCATAGCCAACAGCCCCGAGGGTTTGGAGGATCTTCCTGTCGACGGGATTATCGTCCCGCCGCGAGCATGGCGGTCAAAAGTGCCAAGCTAAGCGGCGAATCTGCCCACTTGGGGGCGCTTGCTAGGACTCGCTGACATCAACCCGCGCAGTACGGGCAAGCTGCGGCCGAAGGCGGCGCGAACTGTGTGCCTTTTGCGGTTCCAATCCGATATCTTCCAAGTCCGCGCTCGCTACCATGGCGCCAAGGCCGGGGAAGGCCGACAATCTTCCTTGGAAGGCCCACCTCCGATCCGAAGGCCACATAAACGTTGTGACCTTGCTCGCCGTTCTGGCCATCATCCTCGCCTGGCCCGGCTGTCAGGTCGGCGTCGGAAGGGATCGACCGCGCCAACGCCACTCATTCTAGCGAAGCGACCACAGCAACCAGGCTCCTAAACCATTGGCACGTGCAATAGTCGTCGCCCGGGCCAGGGAATACGCTCAGTCTTACTCAACGAGTCGAATGGAGGTGGTCGCCGGAATGTCTTTCATTCCCAGACTCGAGCAGTCCTGGTTGATGTTGGAATTGCCGGACCACTGGATGGTGTCGGCCACCACCTGCGTGCAGCCGTTCTTACCGGAGAAATTGCCTAGATAGTTGACCTGCTGCTTGAGAAAATAAATCGCTCCCGTAAGCGAGGAGGTGGCGGTGCCGTTGAAAGTACTCTGCGTAGTGGTGCCGGTCCTGTCGCCATAAAACAGTACCCCGGAATACGTGCCGGAGGTCGGCGCGCTCATCGTCACGGTGGCGTTCCCGTTCATGCTGACGGTGTTGCTGCCCGACATATAGATGGTGACGCCACTGCCCGAGATCACTGCACCCGCGTTGATCTTCATGTTGCCTTGGAGGACATAGACGCCCGGCGCGAACGTGACGTCGCCGCCGAGGTTCATACCACTGCAGTAAGTTCCTGGCTGGAGTGTTTGCGTCGTTTTGTTGCCGTTAACGTTCTTGCAACCGCCGCTGGCGGTCGGCGCCGGCAGGCTCCCGAACGGGTCGGATGCCGGCAGGGCCTGGGTGATCTTCGATGTGCATGTCGTGGTCACTGGGTTGTTCAGCACCATGCCGCCCACGGTGATCAGGCAGTCAGCCTGCAGACCGGACGCCCCTTGCACCTTAATGGCGTCCGAGGCTGTTGAGTTGGACATGACCGAGCAGCCGTTCAGCTTGACGCTGGTGCTACCGGAGAACAGCGCCGCCTGCGAGGCTGACTGACTGAGCGCCAGCACGCAGGCTTTGGAGGCATCGGTGACCAGCGCCACCGCCCTCGCCTTCTCGGGCACTTTGCTAGAGGTGAAGATCGAGGTGAAGATCCGGTCGAGGTTCTGGTTGAGGATGACCTCGACTGCCTTCTGGGTCGTATACGCCCCCGTCGTGGGCGGCGTGTGGACGGTGATGGTGCCGGTGCCCAGGCCGTTTTCGGTCGCCGATGTCGTGGCAGTCGTGGTGATGGTGGCTGTGTCGGAGCCCCAAGACTTCTCCACCGCGCCGGCATAGGCGGCAGCGTCCGCCGTCGCCTGAAGCCTCAGGCTGGAATAGTACCAGTAAGATGTCTCGACGCCGAGCCCTGCCCCGCCGACGACGACCGGCAGCGTGAGCGCGAAGAGGGTAGCGACGTTGCCGCCCTCGGCGATGCGCAAGCCGCGAGAGAAGAATTTTCGAACGATACGAGCGAGTGACGCCACGGCAGCCTTCCTCGAAATCAACCTGCAACAATGTGAAAAGCCATGTTGATAAAAGAACAGCTAATATTTTTGCTCTATTTGCAGGGGTTGGACTTTAGTGCCTGGTCGACTGGGCCTTGCGTCCCACTTACGCGAGCATCACGCGAGCGAGCATCTTTGTCCATTGGTGGGTTGCCCGCGGCGAGGGCTGCCCCGGAGAACATCTGAAATTTCACCTCTGGTAATACCTCACGCGACAAAAATAGCCCGGACTCGAGAAGGGGACGGGGCCCCACTTCGGCCGCGTCAGCCATTCTTCCGGCGCGGCCGCTGCCGGGGCTTCCCTGTGCATACCGGCCGGATGGCCGGCCCTCAAATTTGAATGCCGCCACAGTTGCTTTGTCTCACAGTGGCCGAATGTCGAAATGCCTCTTCGAAGTTGTGAGAAATGGGCACGCTCTTGGCGATGCCTGGGTCGATCTTGTTACATTCGGACTCACCGATTCCGGAATACGGCGTATAATCCCCAAGTCGCCAGCACCAAGCAGCGGCAATGCGGGCGCTTGGGGTGCTTTCGCCTTATGTGCGGGGGTAAACCATGTCACGTGACGAGGTGTCGGCACTCTACGGCGACATCCTGCGAAGTGCCTTCCACAGTGCGATCATTGAAGAGAAGATCCCCGAAAGCCAATGGCGCCAATTCGCCGAGCAAATGGTCCGCGATTTGACCGGTACTGACGCCGTCGATCCTGACTTTGTGGAATGGATCATCCGGAAGTCAGGGCGAAGAGTGAACGGGCCAGCGCCGCCGAAATACCTCGATCACAAGCTCGAATGCCCATACTGCCTCACCATCAGGCTCAGAATTTCCGATGACGCGCGTCCCGAGACGCCGATTTCTTGCGATGATTGCGGAAAGTATCTTGGCACCTGGGATGAGCTACAAACCGACTTTGAGAAGCAAGGCGGTCATAACGGTGTTTTTCGTCTCGAAAAGGGCCGCATCCAGCGGATCCGCTAGTGCCGGGCCGGCAACCGTCTAGTGTCGACCTTTCAGGAACCTAGCCTCGCGAAGCAGCGAATTCCAATCGGTTCCAACCAGCTCGATCAGCTGCTTGGCCTCTTCCTCCTTGATGCCAGTTTCTCTCGTCAGTCGCTCTGCCAGCAGCTTTAGATGGGCTTGGCGATCACCCCCATTGTCGATTGCTGGGCACATGGGTTGTTACCTCCAATGAAGAAGAACCGCTGAAGGTAGCTTTTGTTTCGAGCGCCCGCCTCGCTTAATCTACGCGGGGGGCACCGCGCACTCTGCCTCCGAAAGGATGATGGCTAGCTCCCTACTGGGAAGCCCATGACCAGTCGTGTAGCCCGATCCATGCTGTTGCCACGATCAACGTGGCGAGGATGGCGTACTCTACTAAGGTTTGACGTGAAGGCATCTCTGCTTAGTACGCTCCAGGCATGAGTTTTCGCTTAATTCAGTGGCCCGTCTCAATGAAAAGCCCGCCACGATGGAGGGGCCACGGGCGGGCTTTCAATGAGGGCGGCTACATTCCTGAGAAATCGACCGCTAGGGGAACAGTATACCATGGGGTGGGATGGTTCCAGACAATTTTAAAGATTGGTGTCCTCGCCCACATACGTGCCCCCGGCACCAGCACATTGACGAAAACCACGGCGCGGCCGAAACCAATGATGGCCGACTTCGTTCTATGTGATCCCAGGCACCGGCGGAGGATCATTTGGGCAAGCAATTGAACAGCAGCGACCCGGACTCGGACCAGTTTCCGTATGAGGTCGATTTTTTTGCAGCGAAGCACGGCATTCCAAGACGCGTGGCCGAAGTCATCCTGCACTCCAATGGCCCATCTCGCCATCAATGCGACGCAGCCGCGGCGGCCTATTTGCAGGTCATGCAATGGCGTCAACGGCCACGGCCAGTTACGAGTTGATCCGTCAGTTCTCTGACAATCCTGAAACCATACATTAGCAATCACTTGCGAACCTATTTGCCGTGTCGGAGTTGTATCGGCATGGCGAAGGGCAGCATCAAAGTCGGCGACGAGGTCGCAATCACCGCTACTGTGCGCAAGCGCGTTACAGAGGACCGGATCGCCGTATTGATCCCTTCCTACCACCAGCCGCATTCGATCGTAGATCGGTCGCCAAACGTGAGCAGCGGGCAGAAGATTGAGCTGGTGGGCGACGTCACGCATGTCGACGAGGACAGAGTGACGGTGAACGTTGGCGTTCCAGTCACGGTCAAGCTCAACACGGTGCGGCTTGTCACCAGCTACGTGGCGCCGAAACGGAAGACGACATGAGCCATTGAAGCAGGTAGGAGATTACTCCCGCTATCGCCGGTCGCCGACCCTTAAGGGCGCCTTTTCAAAATGCCAAATATTGCGGGCAGGACGTTCGCGAAAGCATACGCTAATATTATAGGACGAATCGTCAACTTAGGAGGCGCATCATGGATACGCCAAGCAAGCTGGAGAACTTGCGCTTTGTTGCATCCCTGCTGGGCGTAATCCGCCATCGGATGCGTGAGGATGGTGAACATCTGCTGACGTACCTAATAGACATTGCGTATCTGGAGGCTAGCGATCGGCTGAAACAAAAAAGCCCGCCGGCCGAAGCCAGCGGGCCGGTCCCACGCACCTGATGTCTCAGGTCTCGGGAATCTCTGGCGGTGGAAGCGGCCCGGACAGGCTGAATGCGACCACGGTCGACAGCTTCGCTTTCTTGGCTAGTGAAGGCTTCACATATGGTTTCTTTGTCATGCAGCTCCCCGTGTTTGAATCGATACTGTCATCGCCATGCGGCCTTCCGTTGTCAATACGAAAAAAGGCCCGCCATCCAATCGCCCCGGAAAGATCATATCTGTCGGTATGTTTAACTTTTCGACCTTCTTTAACGGCCGGCATAGGCGCGCACTTGCTGTTGCGCTAAAGCGAAACCCGCTGCCGGGGGACAGCAGGGCCTTGCCTCACCAACTTAGCGCCCCAGGGATGTTCCCCGCTTAGTGGGACCCCTGCGCAACCGGAAACGACTGAGAGACGCTGAGGGTAGCAGAATAGACAGGTCTCCCGGCTCATGGACGGAGACGGTCAATGATTCATCCAAATCGCTTGAGGCCATTTCGTCGACTGCTATGTCTTGCAGAGCCTTGAGTGCCTCTCGTCGCATTTCGCTCAGGCTATCGAGATCGACCCAGGCAT
>NZ_RZOS01000589.1:0-2937 GCF_004022605.1 Mesorhizobium sp. M4B.F.Ca.ET.089.01.1.1 | reverse complement strand
CTGCCGAGCACCGCCACCACCGCCTCGCCGTTCGCGATCCCAACGTTGCCGAGGTCGATGTCTTCGGCCGCGATGCGCGCCACCGCGTATTGCACGGAGGCGCCGTAGCGCAGGAGCTCGGCGGCGGCGCTGCTCCAGTCGACAGCCCGGCGCTCGAGCAGGTCGCGCTGTTCTGGAAAACGGTGCAGCGCGACCACGGCGTTGCCGAAAGCGTCGACGACGGTCTCCTGTCCGGCAAACAGCATGAACACGACATTGGCCACCATGTCCTCGCGCGACCAGCGCCCTTCGGCGACTTCCCGCGCCATGCGGGCGACCATTCCGTCCGGCCGGAAGGCCTGTTGCGCCAGCCGTTCCTCGACAAAGGCCCGGCACTCGCCATAGGCCGCGGCGCTGGCAGCCGGCGGCTGGTCTGTTCGCAGGTCGAACGCACCAGCCATGCGGCTGGTCACCGATTTCAGCGCCCATGGATCCTCGATCTCGATGCCCATGATTTCCTGCAGCAGCCAGAAGGAGACCGGCACGGCGAGCCCGGCGACGGCATCGATGCGGCCGTCCGCCATCGCCCGGTCGACCAGCTCGCGGCTTAGCGCGCGCAGGCCCTGTGTCAGCGTCTCGACGGCGGATCTGGAGAGGCAGCCTGCAACCGGCCGGCGCAGCTCACCATGATGCGGCGGATCGGCGAGCATCACAGACCGGCTGAGCAGCGCCATCGGCGCCTGGTCGACAAGCTTGCGGCGGACCTCCTCATACCTGCCGGGCGGCGCCTGCAGGAGAGCTGGATGCTTGAGGACGCGGGACACCAGCTCATGGCTGAAGACGTAATGCGCGTCGGCAAGCTCGGGATAGGGCGCGGCTCCGCGCGCGATGCCGCCCAGAGCGCGCATCTCCGCAAAATGCGCGAACGGATCTTCGCCGAGCGCGAACGGATTGAAGAACGGAGCCGTCATGCCGTGGCCGGCCCGCATGTCATTTCTTCAGGTCCTTGGCCGAGATGACCCGGAACCCACCGGACGCGGCGTCCTGCGGGAAGAAATCCGGCATGACGTAGAGGAACTCGCACTCGTAGACGCGGTAGTGCAGCCGCAGCAGCGGATCGCGGATGATCTCTTCGAGCGGCGGCCTTATGCCGGTCTCGTTCCAGCGGTCTATGGTGGCGCGGAACCGCGGGTCGGACCTGACCTGGTCGTCGTCGTCCTCGTCGCCGGATGAGCCGGCATAGGCCGAGCAGCGGCCGTCGCCGATCAGCCAGCGCGCGCCGAGGCGGCGGCCGTGGTGCTCCATCTCCTTCAGCAGCCGGATTGCCGTGTTGCCGCCGCGGTGGCTGGGGCGGACGCAGAGATTGTAGGCATAAAGCGAGTGCACCGGCTCGCTGCGCGGCAGCGATGCAAAGGCATCGAAATTCGTGGGAAAATCGGCGCGCACCAGCGGGTCCTGGCTGGTTTCGGTGAAGCAGAGCGTGCCGGCCAGCGCGTCGCCGTCGATCGCGCCCAGCATGGTGTGGCCAAGCGCCAGCCGGCGGCGGATGGTCGCCTCGCTGGCTCGCAGCGGACCGGCCCAGGCGGCAGCCTCAAGCTCCATCAGCAGCGGCATGTCGTCCGCGTCCAGCTTCCGGATTGGAAGCGCATTGCTCTCGACGTTCATCTCTCGGCCACCCGACTTGCCCACGCGCTATAGGGCGTGCCGCAGCTTTTTGCTAGTCAGCAAGGCTGCCGTTTGCAATTGTGCAGGCCGGGGGACGCGATCACTTGATATTCTACGTCACGCATAGAAAGCACGCCTATACTCATGCGGTCGTGCTTCTCTATCACCGCCCAGACCTGCAAGCATCGTTCCGGCTGGTTCGCTATGAGGATGCCGGGTTGCTGCGCGGCGTTCGCGCGGGCGTGGTGGTCTGGTCGGACATGGACCGGCTGAGCGCCGAGGAGTTGCAGCGGGCAGCCGAGCTGAGCGCCGAGCTGGCGCAGCAAACGGGCTTGACGCAGCTCAACCATCCGACGGCCAGCCTGCAGCGCTTGGATCTGTTGCGCGTGCTGCGCGGCGACGACGGCAACTTTTTTCGCGCATTCAGGCCGGACGAGCTCGATGACACGATGTGCTATCCCGTCTTCATCCGCGACGAGGTGGGCGCGCTGTACGAGGAGCCGCCGCTTCTGCACGACCGGCCGGCGCTGGACGCGGCACTCGCAAGGCCGGACGGGCGCAAGCTGGTGCGGCCGATCGTGGTGGAGATGACCGGCACGCCAGGGCCTGACGGATACTACCGGAAATTCGCCGCCTACCGGGTCGGCGATACGATCTACGCCCAGCATATTGCGATGTCGAAATCGTGGTTCGTCAAGAATGCGGCCGATCGGCTCTTGCCGGCCCACATCGACGAGATCAGGGCCTACATTACCGAGAACCCGCATGCCGGGCGGGTGATGCAGGTCTTCGAAAAGGCCCGCATGCAGTACGGGCGCATCGACTACACGCTTGCCGAGGGCAAGCTCGTGGTGTTCGAGATCAACAGCAATCCGACCGTGCTGAGTGACCCGCCGACGCCGTTCGCCACCTACGACCCGCAGCCTTTCGCCGACCGCCACGCCGACGCGCTGCTCGCGCTGCCGCAGGCGGCAGCGCCGGACTCGCTGCCCGCGATCGACGCCGCCAACCGGGCGACGCTGGCCAAATTGCGGCGCCGCTACGAGTTCAAGCGGCTGAAGCTCGTGCTGCAGAAGATCTTTGGGCGAGGTGGGGCAAAATAGTCTGAAGCGCGACGCCTTGCCCAGCGACCCGCTCGAGCGAAACAACCGCAAAGCCGGGGCCGGCGGAAGTCTTGGCGGGCCGGCGCACTGCGCCGGCCGTTCGCCTTTCGCCATCAGGCGGCCTTGACCTTCAGCTCTTCCTCGCCGCGCACCAGCTTGGTCACGCCGGCGAAGTCGAGCTTGCCGGAAC
>NZ_RZOS01000588.1:0-2963 GCF_004022605.1 Mesorhizobium sp. M4B.F.Ca.ET.089.01.1.1 | reverse complement strand
GCCCCAGGGCGTGTTGAGCGCGAGGTCGTCGAGAAGCGCCGCCACCACCCAGGCCGCCTGATCGGCCCGCTCCAGAGACGATCCCGACGTCATGGCGGCATCGCGCGCCCGAACCAGCTCTTCGAGCAGACGCGTGCGCAACGTTTCAGGGTTCTCCGGCGCCAGCGCGCTTTCGAGCTCGGGCGCGAATTCGAGCAGCGGCGCAAAGGCGTTGATGAGCGCATTGGGATGGGTGCGCGAGCGCTTGATAGGCACACCCGTCAGCATCGGCGCCGTCGGCCGCGGCATCTGGGCGCCGGTCAGCCTGATGCGCGTGCGTTCGCGATCCTCCGACAGTCCGAAGGGATCATCCCGGCTCATGATCTCACCTGTTCACCGAATAGCAGTCGACCTGCGGCTCGCTCGGCAAGACACCCGAGACGCCGATGACGAAGCCGGGGGCGTCGAGCAGCGAGGCCCAATGCTCGCTCTTCTGATCGAGCTCGAGACACAGCCGGTCGCCGTCGTAGGGGATTTCGCGCGGCTGCGAATGGAGCGGCTTCAGCGGGATGCCGGGCAGGCGCGATTTCCACAGGCCCTCGAACTGGTCGGCGGCGCCGACCGTCGCCTGATTGACGAAGATCTTGCGCAGCGCATCTTCCGACAGTTCGGACCCGACCCGGATGACGATGCGGCTGGCGACCAGCAGCTTCGGGTTGTCGATGCGGATCTTCCAGACATTGGTCGAGTGCCGCATAACGGGCAGGGCGCGCGATTTGGGCTCGATGTAGCGCAGGCTCAGGATAAGCGAGCGCAAGGCATCGGCCAGCGCCGAATAGGCGGGGCCGGGGGCCATGTGGTCATAGGCCGGCAATTCGCCCAGCCGTCGCGAGCTGGAACCGTAGGTCGCCATCTCGCCGGCGAGGCCGGCAAGCTCCAGGTAGAGCTCGGCCGGGTGGAAGACGTCCTGCGCCAGCATGTGCGCCAGCCGCGGCCGTGCCGCATTGGCAAGGTGGAGCATCAACAGGTCCTCCACGCTGCGCCCGGGCCCGCCCATCACCATCTTGCCATGCGCCTCGGCGATCTGGTCGAGGCCGGTGACGACTTCCAGAAGCAATTGCCGGTACCAGGCCACCGCGCCCGTGATCAGGGTCGGCGGCAGGAACGCCTCATCCAGCGAGACGCCGCCGTCGGCTCGCACGCCTTTGACATCGGCGACGGGCAGGGCGGTGTAGCCGCCGACCGATTTGCCCGGCGCCAAGAGCACTGCCTGCGGCCGGGCAATCTCGATCTCCTCCGGGTCCGATCCTCCGTGCACCGCGTCGCGGACCGAGACGATCCGCCCATGATAGCGCGCGCCCGTGGATGCGGCGTGCGCCGGATCGAAGCCGACGCCGCCGGGCGGTTCGAGCGGCAGCGCGACCAGCACCGCTCCAGCGCCGGTGTCGGCGGTGACCGGCAAGGGTCGTGGCGCGTCCATCATCTCGGGAATGGAAAAGGGCGTGCCATCCGGGAAGATGCCGCGCGCCGACACGATGGAGATCTGGCCGGCGTCGAGCAGGGACTGGTCGAGCGTCAGCTGCTGGAAGCCGAACGTGTGGAGCTGCCCGGCCTGCAAGGCGCCGCGCACGGTCGCCTCGAAGAACCGGTCCTGCTGCTGGAAGTGCTGGGTCCTGAGAAACAGGCCCTCGGACCACAGCACCCTGTTTGCATCGCTCATGCCGTTACTCTCCGCACGGAGCCACTTCCTGTCCGGCCGCTAGGCGGAGATGCCACCGCTGCCGAGCGTCACGTTGATGGTGAATTTTGAGCCCGGCGAGACCGACTTGGTCGTGCGCCAGTTCCTCCCGCCAGGCTCGCGGATCAGCGCGACGAAGCCGAGCGCCGTCGCGTTCGGTTCGACCGTGATGGTCTTGGCCGCGGTCTTTCCCGGCGCGACCGAGACCGTGTCGGACCCGATGAGGTCGGCCCCGAGCGCGGACCCAGCATCGCCCTGCAGCGCGAAATAGTCGGCCGAATTGAACTTGCCGGTGCTGCTCAGCCGCATCACCAGGACGGTCACCGGCCGATCACCGCCGCCCGGCCCCGGATTCATGCCGGCGCCGCCGCTCACATTGACCGTGATTACGGATGGTTTCGGCGGACCGCTCTGGCAGGCCGAAACCAGCCCGGTGGCGCCAAGGGCAATGATGAATTCGCGTCGATCGATCATGTCTCACTCCTCCTCATATGCATCCCTAAAATCAGCGCCGACCTCGCCGAGAAAACTCTTTTCCGCGCTCTCGGCGATTTCACGATGGCGTTTCTGGTAAAGCTCCCACAGCTTGGCGCCACGCCCGCCCGAAAGCAGCGTGCCGATCGCGGAATTCGATTTCAGCTCTTCCTCGATCGCCGCCGGGTCGAAGCGGTCGACCATCTGGCGAAGCGCGGCCTGCACGCCGCGCCAGGCGCGCACGTGATGTTGCGCGAGATCGCGGACCGCATCCGAGATCGCCGCTTCGCCGGCAAGGAAGCCGGGGCTGCGTTCGCCAAGAATGGTCACGATCGCGTCGTCGACCGTCGGCAGGAACTTGAGCGGATTGACCTCGGAGGCGCCGACCATCGTCTGGGCGACACGCGCGTTTCCCTTTTCCTCGGAGCGCTTGCGCAGAAGCTGCATCAGGCCTTCCAGCATCAGCCGATACTCGCGCCCGAACTTCTCCATCTCGGCGATCGCGTCGCGGCCGGCGAGATCGGCTTCGTCGACGCCCATGCCGCGCAGGAAGGCGGCGCGAAGCGCCATGTCGGAGTGCGACTGCGACGGCGCCGCCGGCGGCTGACGGACCGGTCGAGGACTGGCGGCCACACGCGGCGCGGGAGGGGGCTCGGGCGCCTGCGCCGGCAAATCCCATGGGTTCGCCGGTTGCGGTCTTTCGGCGACGCGCTCGCGCTGGCCCGCCGGCCATTCGCCATGCGCCGGAGCGGCCGGCCCGAAACCGAAATCG
>NZ_RZOS01000587.1:0-2978 GCF_004022605.1 Mesorhizobium sp. M4B.F.Ca.ET.089.01.1.1 | reverse complement strand
GGCGTCGACACTTCGAAGCTCAACTGGCTGGTAACGCTGGACTACAAGGACCTGTCGCTCGCCAAGCCGTTCGAGGACCAGACCGTGACGGAGGCCGACGGCTCGATCACCGTCGAGCCGAAACAGGCGGTGATCTCGGCCAAGGCGCGGCTGAACGGTATTCCGGCCGAGCTCGACATCGTCGAGCCGCTTGCCGATGACGGGCCACCGCCCAGTCGCAAGGTCGAGCTCGTGCTCGACGACAAGACGCGCGCCACCGCCATGCCCGGCCTGTCGCCGCTGCTTTCGGGGACCATCAAGGTGGCGATCGACAAGAGTGACGGCGACGAACAGAACGTCTCGGCTGATCTCACCAGCGCCAGGCTCGATATCCCCTGGGCTGGCTGGAGCAAGGGCGCGGGCGTCCCCGCCAAGGTCACATTTGCAATGACCAAGTCCGGCGGCACCACGACGCTCTCCGATTTCGACCTCGACGGAAAGAGTTTCTCCATCGACGGCGACGTCACGCTGGTCAATGGAGCCTTGTCTTCGGCCCGCTTCAGCAAGGTCGCCCTGAACAGGGGCGACGACGTCGCGGTGACGGTGAAGCGGTCGGGCAAGGGCTATGCCGTCGATGTCAGCGGCGAGGCGCTCGATGCACGCTCGCTGATCAAGCAGTTCACCTCCGATGTCGACACCGCCACCAAGACCACCGGCACCGACGCGATTTCCGTCGACGCCGATGTCGGTTCGCTGACCGGTTTCCATGACGAGGTGTTGTCCAACCTCAAGCTGAACTACAGCGCCGCGGGTTCCCGGGTGAACGGCCTCGAGGTCAGCGCGACGGCGAACTCCGGCGCGGCCATCACCATCCGCAACACGACCGCCGACGGCAGGCGGGCGCTCAGCATGAAGTCGGCCGACGCCGGCGCCATACTGCGCTTCCTCAATGTCTACGAGCATATGGAGGGTGGCTCGATCGCGCTGTCGATGGCGGGCACCAGCGACGGGCCGATGAAGGGTCAGGTCGATGCCACCAACTTCTTCGTCGTCAACGAGCCGAAGCTCGCCTCGATCGTGTCGACCACGCCGGCCGGTGACACGCGCAGCCTGAACCAGGCGGTCAAGGCCGATATCGATACGTCCAGGGTCAAGTTCGAGCGCGGCTACGCCGAGATCGACAAGGGGGCCGGCTATCTGAAGCTGGCGAACGGGGTGCTGCGCGGCGAGCGCATCGGCACCACCTTCCAAGGTACGCTCTACGACCAGAACAACAACATGGACATGACCGGCACCTTCATGCCGGTCTATGGGCTGAACCGCATCTTCGGCGAACTGCCGCTGTTCGGCCCGCTGCTCGGAAACGGCCGGGATCGCGGCCTGATCGGCGTCACTTTCCGGCTGAGAGGCAATGCCAACAAGCCGAGCCTCGACATCAACCCGCTTTCGGTAATCGCTCCCGGAATATTCAGGTCGATCTTCGAATACCGCTGAGGCGGCCCGTCACACGGGCCGCGCCAGGACGTGTTTTTTCTTGCCAACTGAAAGCTTTACGACGTTTTCCGGACTCAAATCCTGAAGCGTCACAGTCCGGCGGTCGTCCGCGACCGGCTGGTCGTTGAGGCGCACGGCGCCGCCCTGGACATGACGCCGCGCCTCGCCATTGGAGGCGGCGAGCCCGGCGGTGACCAGCAGCGACAGGATGCCGATGCCAGCTTCGAGCGCGGCCTTGCCGACTTCGACGCTGGGCAGTGTGTCGGCAAGCGCGCCTTCCTCGAAGGTCTTGCGCGCGGTTTCGCTTGCCGTTTCCGCCGCCTCGCGGCCATGCAGCATGGCGGTGATCTCGGTGGCGAGGATCTTCTTCGCCTCGTTGATCTCCGCGCCGCCGAGCTTTTCGAGCCGCGCGACCTCGTCGAGCGGCAGCGTCGTATAGAGTTTCAGGAAGCGGCCGACATCTGCGTCCTCGGTGTTGCGCCAGTACTGCCAGAACTCGTAGGGCGACAGCATGTCGCCGTCGAGCCAGACCGCGCCCGACGCAGACTTGCCCATCTTGGCGCCCGACGAGGTGGTGAGCAGCGGCGTGGTCAGCGCGTAAAGCTGCGCGTTCTCCATGCGATGGCCGAGGTCGATGCCGTTGACGATATTGCCCCACTGGTCGGAGCCGCCCATCTGCAGGCGGCAGCCGAGACGCTTGTAGAGTTCGACGAAGTCGTAGGCCTGCAGGATCATGTAGTTGAATTCGAGGAACGACAGCGACTGCTCGCGGTCGAGGCGCAGCTTCACGGAATCGAAAGCGAGCATGCGATTGACCGAGAAATGCCGGCCGACGTCGCGCAGGAAGTTGACGTAGTTGATCTCCATCAGCCAGTCGGCATTGTTGATCATGACGGCGTCGCCGGCCCCGCTTCCGAATTTGAGGTAGGGCGCGAAGTTGCGGCGGATGCCGGCCAGATTGTCCTCGATGTCCTGCGGCGTCAAAAGCTTGCGCGCCTCGTCCTTGAACGAGGGATCGCCAATCATCGAGGTGCCGCCGCCCATCAGCGCGATCGGCCGGTGGCCGGTCTGCTGCAGCCAGTGCAGCATCATGATCTGGATCAGCGATCCGGCATGCAGGCTCTTCGCCGTCGCGTCGAAGCCGATATAGGCGCTCACCGTCTCCCTGGCGAAAAGCTGGTCGAGGCCGGCATCATCCGAGGTCTGGTGGATGAAGCCGCGCTCGCTCATCGTGCGCAGGAAGTCGGACTTGAAGGCGGACATTTTTGCTTTCCCGGAGATCGCCCGGCCGCCAGGCCGAGCGTGACATGAAGGCGCGCGTTTAGCATCAGTGGGCGATCAGCAAAAGTGGTTTCCGGTTTTGCGACTGTTAGCCTCCCACTCCCGCGCCGCGTGCGAGAGATTGGCAGGGCAGGTCGAATTTGCCTCCATCGCCCGTCCACCGAGCGCTGGCGCCGCCCCTCACCTGCCTGCCGGCATCCTCTCCCCGTATAGTGACGGGGAGA
>NZ_RZOS01000586.1:0-2999 GCF_004022605.1 Mesorhizobium sp. M4B.F.Ca.ET.089.01.1.1 | reverse complement strand
GCGGGAAGAGCGCGAAGAGCAGTGCCCACGCCAGCCCGAAAATGGTCGTCAGCGTGTCGGCGACGCCGGCGCCGCCGCGCCCGGCGATGATCGACAGCGGCAGGAAGATCTCGATCTCGCGCATCAGATTGCGCGCGATGACCTGATCGACCGGCAGGCCGGCGCCGCTGCGCGAGGCGACGCGGATGCCGACGATGCGCTTGCCTGGCGTCGCGGCGCGGCGGCCGGCTTCGAAGGCGATGAAATAGGCGTTGCGCAGCAGGAAGATCAGGATGATCCAGACGACGAACAGCGGCTGCAGCCCGCCGAAGCCGATGCCGCGCAGCCCGAACAGGGCGACGATCGTGATGACGATCGCAGCAGTGGTGATGATCACCACATCGAGCACGAAGGCCGCGGCCCGCGTGCCGGCATCGGCAAGCCTGATGCGCAGATCGACGCCTTCCGGTGTGATCAGCGGCCGCGTCGGCGCGAGGGTGGCGCGTCTAACCGTCGCCATGCCGCACAATCCTCAACAGATAGAAATAGGCGCACCATAGCGCCAGCATGCCGCCGCCGATGGCATAGCGGGCGCCGTCGCCGGTGATGGTCTGCCGGCCTATGCCTTCGAGCAGGCCGGCGAACAGAAGCATCACCACGACGCCGACCATGGCTGTCGCCGCGATGCGCCCGGCCTGCGCCGCCGCCGCCATGCGGGTCAGTTCGCCGGGGAAGGCGATGCGCGTGCCGATGCGCATGCCGGCCGCACCGGCAAGCGCGATGGCGAACAGCTCGGTCGTGCCGTGGATGGACAGCCAGCCGCCGAGCTCGAAGCCGAGCCCCTTGGCGGCGTAGATCTGGAATATCGCGCCGAGCATGCAGCCATTCATCAGGATGATCAGCACGCTTGGCACGGCGAAGGCAAAGCCGAGCGCGAAGGCAAGGATCGCCACCTGGGTGTTGTGGGTGAAGAGATAGGCGGCGAAGCTCGACAGGAACTGGTTGTCGGCGCCGTCATAGAGCACGCTGCGCAGCATCGCGGCCGACGAATCCGGATTGCGGCCGCCGGCAAGGCTGGGCGCGATGATGGCGTCGTACCAGCCCTTGTTGGAAGCCACCAGCCAGTAGCCGGCGCCCGCGCCGACCGCCGTCAAGCCGACCGTCACCAGGGTTTCGCGCCACAGTGCGCGTATGGCGTTCGGCCAGTCGTGAAGGAAGAAATCGCCGATGCGCTGCCGCAAGCCGCGCCGGGCGCCATAGAGGTAGAAATAGCCGCGCAGGCAAAGTGCTTCGAGATACGCGACAAGCGCATGGTCGAGCGAGGTCGCCCTGGCCACCGACAGTGACGACAGCGCCGAGCGATAGAGCAGCGGCAGCGACAGCAGTTCCTCTTCCGAAAGCGTGCGCGGCGCCCGCTTCTCGACCCGGGCCAGCAGCGCCTCGAACGCCTTCCAGTCGGCCTCGCGTTCCTGGCGGAAGCTGGCCAGCGTCTGGCGCACCGCATCGGTGCCGGCCGGGTTCGTCACAGCAGATTCTCCTGCTTGAGCTCGAGATAGCGCTCGACCAGCGCCGGGCCGAGCCGCTGGTGGTCGGCCTCGATCACATGCGCGCCGAGCAGCCTCAGCCGGCCGATCACGACCTGCCGTTCCCGCAGCAGGCCGCCGGCGGTGACGGCGCGCGCAACATCCTCCGGCGTCGCGGGCGGCATGTCGGCGAGGCTCTCCAGTTCGACATCCTTCATCATCATGAACAGCACCAGATGCCGCTCGGTCAGCCGGCCGACGGTACGCAGCATCAGCTCGGCGCTGATCGGATCGACGAAATCGGTGAAGATGATGACCAGCGAGCGCCGGTCGAGCTTGCCCGAAAGCGTCGTCAGCGCCAGCGTGAAATTGGTTTCCTCGCTGGAATAGTCGATTTCGGCCGCCCGCTTCTGGATCATCGGGAAGCTGGTCGAGCCGCGCACCGCGCCGCTGGAGATGCGCGGCCTGGCATCGAAAGAGAACAGGCTGACGAGATCGCCGCCTTTCAGGGCGATGAAGGCTGACAGCAGCGCCGCCGTCACCGCGCGGTCGACCTTGGGCACGCCGTCGACCGGCTCGCACATCAGGCGTCCGCTGTCGATGGCGAGCACGATGCTATTGTTCTCCTCGATCCGGAATTCGCGGGCCAGGAGCTTGCCGTGGCGGGCGCTGCGCTTCCAGTCGATCATCCGCCGGCCCATGCCGGGCTGGTAGTCCTTCAGCGCCTCGAATTCGCGGCCCTGGCCAGCCCGCTTTTGGGCATGGCCGTCAGCCTGCGCCGAGCGCTGCAGAAGCGTGATCGCCTCGTCGCGGGCGCGGCTGACGTCGGGCAGCACAGCGACCTTCTCGTCCATCGGCAGCTCGACCTGGTTCCAGACCAGCCCGAACGGCCCGCGCCAGCGCAGCCACAGCCGGTCGAAATTGGCCATGCCGCGCCTCAGCGCCGTGAATTCGAGGTCGAGCGTTCCGCCATTCGCCGGCAGCGCGCCGCCCGTGCCACGGATCGGCTCCAGCCGCAGGTCATGGCCGACGCGCGCCTGCAGCATGCGCGCCTGCTTGCCGAGACTGGCGGCGACGCGGACGGCGAAACGCCCGCCAACACCGACCTGCGGCGGCGCGTCGAGGCTGGCGCTGAGCGAGGCGCGCCCGCGTCCGGCGGCCGCGTCCACCGCCAGGAAGGCAAGCAGCAGGCAGATCCAGAGCAGGCCGATATACCAGAAGGACGGCAGCGCGAGCGCGATCAGGAACGCGGGAATCGCGCCCGCCGCCGCTGCCCAGACCGCTCTACCGCTCGGATAGATCAACGCGGCGCTTCCGTCTGGTCGACGAGGTCGGACACGATCTGCTCCACCAGCCGCCCGTCGATCTGCGCGGCCGGCGAGAGGATGACGCGGTGGCGCAGCGCCGGCACGGCGAGCGCCTTGACGTCGTCGGGGATCACATAGGAACGGCCGTCGAGCGTCGCCCGCGCCCGGGCCGCCCGCGCCAGCATGGCGC
>NZ_RZOS01000585.1:0-3004 GCF_004022605.1 Mesorhizobium sp. M4B.F.Ca.ET.089.01.1.1 | reverse complement strand
ACTGAGGTGGGCTTGGGCGGACGCTTCAAGCGTCCGCCGACCATTCCGACAGCGCGGCAATCACGCTTTTCAACTCGGCCCAGCGGCGAATGACCGTCTCCGCGCCGGCTTCGGTCAGCGCGTCGGCGTGGCCGGGATAGCTGTGCGCGGCGCCGGTGAAGCCGATGACGCGCATGCCGGCCGTCCTGGCGCCGGTGACGCCATGCACCGAGTCCTCGATGACGAAGGTGTTTCTCGGATCGGCGTTGAGCCTTTCGGCGGCGTAAAGGAACACGTCCGGAGCCGGCTTGGTCTTTTTGCTGGGGATGTCGAGCCCCGAAAAGATGCGGCCGGCGAAGAACGGCAACAGCCCCACCTTCTCCAGCATGAACTCGACCCGCTCCGTGCGCGAATTCGAGCAGACGCAGCGCTGCACCGTCACCGCCGCGACCGCCTCGCGCGCGCCGTCGATGGCGCGCACGTCGCTGCGCAGCTTGCGGTCGACCAGCTCTTCGGCGCGGCCGATCAGCGAGGCCTGGAACGGGATGGCGGATTTCTCCTCGACCCGCATCATGATGTCCTTGAAGGTCAGTCCGGCATAGGTCTCGGCCAGTTCCTCGGCCGAGATCTCATACCCGGCCGAGGTCAGGAGCTCGGCCTCGATGCGCGCGGCGATGATTTCGGAATCGACGAGCACGCCGTCGCAATCGAAGATGACAAGGTCTGGCTGGGGCATGGCAATCCGGAACGCGGGAGAAAGCTGGCCTGATACGGCTCAGGCGGCGCGGCATACACCAAGCGGCGGGGCTTCGCAAATTCACGGCAGGTCTCGACCGGGGCAGTCCCGCCCTTCACCGAATATTTACGCTGATCGGTAACCATAACGGACAGTAAACAGTAACGCGTGCCTTGGGTGTAAAAATGTCAGCCGTGCGTCTTATCGACGAGCTCTCCCGCGCTCCCCAGCAATCCGAATGGCTGGACACCATCCTCAAGGGCGACTGCATCGCGGCCCTCGAACGGTTGCCCGAAAAGTCCATTGACGTCATCTTCGCCGATCCGCCCTATAACCTGCAGCTCGACGGCGACCTGCACCGGCCCGACCAGTCCAAGGTCGATGCCGTCGACGACGACTGGGACCAGTTCGAGAGTTTCGAGGCCTATGACGCCTTCACCCGCGCCTGGCTGCTGGCGGCGCGGCGCGTGCTGAAGCCGAACGGCACCATCTGGGTCATCGGTTCCTACCACAACATCTTCAGGGTCGGCGCCAAGATGCAGGATCTCGGCTTCTGGATCCTCAATGACGTCGTCTGGCGCAAGACCAACCCGATGCCGAACTTCCGCGGCCGCCGCTTCCAGAACGCGCATGAGACGATGATCTGGGCCTCGCGCGACCAGAAGGCCAAGGGCTACACCTTCAACTACGAGGCGCTGAAGGCCTCGAACGACGACGTCCAGATGCGCTCCGACTGGCTGTTTCCGATATGTACCGGCCAGGAGCGGTTGAAGAACGACAATGGCGACAAGCTGCATCCGACGCAGAAGCCGGAAGCATTGCTCGCCCGCATCATGATGGCCTCGACCAAGCCGGGCGACATCGTGCTCGATCCCTTCTTCGGATCCGGCACCACCGGCGCGGTGGCAAAGCGCCTCGGCCGCCACTTCGTCGGTATCGAGCGCGAGCAGGCCTATATCGACGCCGCCAATGAGCGCATCGATGCAGTCAGGCCGCTGGAAGGCGCCGACCTGACCGTATTGTCCGGCAAGCGCGCCGAGCCGCGCGTCGCCTTCATCAGCCTGATCGACACCGGACTGATGCAGCCCGGCGCCACCCTCTACGACGCCAAGAAACGCTGGGCGGCCAAGGTGCGCGCCGACGGCACGGTGGCGATCGGCGACAGCGCCGGCTCGATCCACAAGATCGGCGCCGAGGTGCAGGGGCTGGACGCCTGCAACGGCTGGACCTTCTGGCATTATGAGCGCAGCGGCGGCCTCACCCCGATCGACGAGCTGCGCCGCATCGCCCGCCTCGGCATGGAGCGGGCAGGGGCCTGAGATCCCGCTGTTAAAGTTGAATCAGAACTTCAGCGGATCGTCCGAAGCGATTCAAATCAGGCCCTGATCCCGTAACGCTCGAGGTCCGTCTTGAGCGTTTCGGCGTCGGTGAACAGCACCGACTGCCAGCCGGCCGCCCTGGCGCCGTCGACATTCTTCTGGCTGTCGTCGATGAACAGCGTCGCGGACGGTTCGAGGCCGAACGCGGCGACATGATGATCGTAGATGGCGCGATCCGGCTTGATCTGGCGGATGTCGGCCGAAACGGTCACGCCGCGCGGACGGTTGAGGAAGCCGAAACGCTGCCGGGCTTCGGCAAGCGTATCCGAGGCAAAGTTGGTCAGCATGGTGACATCGTGGCCGGCCTCGATCAGGCCGACCATGATGGCGACGCTGTCGTCATAGGCATGCGGCACCATCTCGTGCCAATGCCGGCGGAAATTGCGAATATTCTCCGCATGGCCCGGGTATTCGCCGATCAGCAGCGCTTCGGCCTCTGCCCATGTCCGCCCGCGGTCCTGCTCGAGGTTCCAGTCATGCGTGCAGACATTGTCGAAGAACCATTTCCGCTCCTCGGCATCGGGGATCAGGCGGCTGAAGGGAAGGTCCGGATCGTAGTGGATCAGCACCCTGCCGATGTCGAACACGATGTGGCGGATTTCGGTCATGCCTGTCCTTTCAATGCGGGCGCTGCCTTAGCGCATGTCGCCCAAAAGTGCAGCGGTTTGGGATAGCGTGTCGCGCGTGACCCGGTCACACGCGACGCGCTTTGGTCGCGCCCGGTATCGCTGCCTCGATTACCTTTTTCATGACGGTGGGCAGCGCCTCCCCGGAAATCTCATGGGCCAGCGACCAGAAATGCCCTTCCGGCGCATCACCTTTGATGTGGGCATGAAAGACTTCGAGTTCGAGCGCGAAATGGGTGAAGACTTGCGCGATCCGGCCGGCGCGTCGCCAGTCAGCCGCAAAC
>NZ_RZOS01000584.1:0-3016 GCF_004022605.1 Mesorhizobium sp. M4B.F.Ca.ET.089.01.1.1 | reverse complement strand
GCCATAGCCGGTCGGATTGGGCGGACGGAAGCCGACGACGACGACCGCGGCACCTTCCGCCAGCTTCTGCCGGGCGACGGCAAGCGCTTCCGGTTCGATCAGCGGCGTGTCGCCGAACATGACGAGAATATCGTCGTAACCCTTTGATATAGCAGCGCGCGCTGCAAGCACGGCATGCGCGGTGCCGAGACGCTTCTCCTGCACGAAAGTCTCGGCGTTCGGCGCGAATTTCTGCGCCGCCTTGCGCATTTCGTCCGCGCCATGGCCGATCACCAGCGCCAGGTCGCCGCTGCCGGCGGCTTCCGCCGCCTTCACCACATGGGCGACCATCGGCAGCCCGGCGATCGGATGCAGCACCTTGGGCAGCGCGCTCTTCATGCGTGTGCCCTCGCCGGCGGCAAGGATGACGGACAGGCAGGATCTCTGGCTCATGAAAGGGCAACCATATGAACAGGGTCGGGAATCAAGGCATATCTAGCATCAGCGCCCATGCTGCACCAATGCGGTTAAATTCCGGTGAGACGGCGGATCTGCCTACTCCTGATCAGCGCATCTCAAGGCGCGATCCAGCAGGCAATATGCCGCTACAACAGACCGTACTGCCTGAATTCCGCCTGCTCATCGCCGGCGATCCAACCAAACACTTTCAGGCGGCCGTCGCGTCTTTCTACGAGATAGTTGACCTCGAAATCGATGGTCAGACGGTCCTTGTAGCTGCGTTCGTATTCGCCCGACCATTGCACCTTGGCAACGCAATGGTCCTGGTCGATGGGCGTCACCGAGACATCGGCACAAATCATCTTCTTGCTGCCGATCGCCCGATAGGCCTCGAAGCCCTTTTTCATGACGTCCTTCAACTCCGCGCCATTTTCGCCAACGACGACCCCTGCCGGCGTCACGGAGACAAAGCCGGTCGAGTAGATATCCGCGAGGTCGTCCAGATCGACGGTGCCTGCGATCGCGTCGTTGTAGACCCTCTCATACGTCTTGAAGAACTCTTGCAGATCCGCCCGGGATACCATTCTCGCCTCACCGTCGCGCTTGCGCACGAGCCTGCAACGCGGGCTTTCAGGCATCGTTCCGGTTGCGGAGGATGGGAGCTACCCCAGCCGCCCCAGGCCCGGGAAATTTTCCAGCAGCCAGTAGGACGCGCTCTGCACGCCGCCGGTCAGGAAAAACACGCCGGCGACGACCAGCAGTGCGCCGATCGCCTGTTCGACGCGACCGAGATGGACACGGAATCTGGCGAGGAAGCGCATGAAGGCGCCCGAAAACAGCGCGGCGATCAGGAACGGGATGCCGAGCCCGAGCGAATAGGCGGCGAGCAGCAACGCGCCCTCGCCCACCGTCTCGCGGCCGCCCGCCAACGTCAGGATCGGACCCAGAACCGGTCCGATGCAAGGCGTCCAGCCGAAAGCGAAGGCCAGTCCCATAATGTAGGCGGCGACCAGGCTGGCCGGTTTGCCCTGCGACTGGAAGCGCGCCTCGCGCGACAGAAGCGGAATGCGCAATATGCCGAGGAAATTGAGCCCCATCAGGATGATGAGCACGCCGGCCGCCATTGCCAGCGGCTCCTGCCAAACGCGCAGCCAATGACCTATCGTCGAGGCGCCGGCGCCGAGTGCCACGAACACGGTGGAGAAACCGAGCACGAAGGCGATGGAGGACGCAATCAGCGCGCCACGCGCGCCGGCCCTGGCGGTTGCGCCGGCATCGCCGCGGAAATCGTCTACCGAAACGCCGGCCATGTAGCAGAGATAGGGCGGCACCAGCGGCAGCACGCAAGGCGACAGGAACGAGATCGCCCCCGCTCCGACCGCGCTGACATAGCCGATATCCAACGCCATTCCTGGTGCTCCAGAACGTTATGGCGCTGATATAGCGAGACAAAGGCGCGTCTGCCAATCACCAATGCGTGGCAAGTCGCCGCCCTGCCCAATGCAATTGCGGGAAGAACCTGTCTCTCGGAGGCGTTGATCCAATGAGGCCGCGATTTTCCGCGCGCTTCTTCGGATACCCAGGGAGATTTCCATGAAAACGATTACTGTCGGGCTCGCAGCACTTCTGCTCAGCACCGCCGCATCCTTCGCCGCCGAGGCGTGGAAGGAAGCCGAGGTTGGCGGCACGAAAATCTACACGGACGCCATGGGCATGACGCTCTACACCTACGACAAGGACGAGAAGGGCAAATCGAACTGCTACGACAAATGCGCCACCAACTGGCCGCCCCTGAAGGCCGAGGCCGGCGCCAAGGCGGACGATGAATGGACGATTGTCGACCGCACCGACGGCACCAAGATGTGGGCCTACGACGGCAAGCCGGTCTACACCTTCATCAAGGACAAGAAGGCCGGCGACGCGACGGGCGACGGCGCCTCCGGCGTCTGGCACATCGTCAAGGCCGACTGAGTTCCCGCCCCGAAACATCGGCTGGCCGCCGGACAAGGTCTGTTCACCCGGCGGCCGGTTTCCGCCATTGCCGCGTCTAGCGACTCGCTCGAATCGACCGGGTCGTTCCAGTGGCTCGATGCTCGAACGGCCCTCCCCGAATTATGTGGTCCACTCCATACACTCTAAGAGTGTATTGCCGCGGACGTCTCCGCATTTTGGCCGCCCTGCCCTTGACCGATTGCAAAAGCACGGCCATGTGAGCGACGAAAAAGAACGCGTCGCGCGCGGCGGGAATTCTTCCGCTGGCCCATAGCTGATATGAGACCTCATGGACGTCGTCGTCGTCGAATCGCCGGCCAAGGCAAAGACAATCAACAAATATCTCGGCAAGAACTATAAGGTCCTGGCCTCGTTCGGCCACGTCCGCGATCTGCCGGCCAAGGATGGTTCGGTGCGCCCCGACGAGGACTTCGCCATGTCCTGGTCGGTCGACACCGCCTCGGGCAAGCGGCTTGCCGACATCGCCAAGGCGGTCAAGGACGCCGACGGCCTGATCCTCGCCACCGACCCGGACCGCGAGGGCGAGGCGATTTCCTGGCATGTGCTGGAAGTGCTGAAGCAGAAG
>NZ_RZOS01000583.1:0-3016 GCF_004022605.1 Mesorhizobium sp. M4B.F.Ca.ET.089.01.1.1 | reverse complement strand
GGATGTCGGAATGTCACGGGATGGAACGTCCTGGGTTAGACGCCGCCTTCGCGGTGGCAGCCAGATCCGAAAGAAGCCTTATCATGAGTCCCAAATTCCTCCGCATCGCGGTCGTGCTCGGCCTGTTGTCCGCCATCGGCCCGTTCGCCATCGACATGTATCTTCCTGCCCTGCCGTCGATCGGCGAGGATCTGCACGCCGGCACCTCGGCGGTGCAGATGAGCCTGCTGATCTTCTTCCTGTCGATGGGGTTCGGCCAGATCCTCGTCGGTCCGATCTCCGACATGGTCGGCCGCAAGCTGCCGCTCTACGGCGGCCTCGCGCTGTTCATGATCGGCGGCATCGGCTCGGCGATGGCGCCGACCATCGAATGGCTGATCGCTTTCCGCTTCCTGCAGGGCCTCGGCGCCAGCGCCGGCATGGCAATTCCGCGCGCCATCGTGCGCGACCTGCACACCGGCAACGAGGCGGCCAAGCTGATGTCATTGCTGATGCTGGTGTTTTCGGTGTCGCCGATTCTCGCGCCGTTGACCGGCAGCCAGATCATCGAGAGCTTCGGCTGGCGCGCCGTGTTCTGGACCGTGACGGGTGCGGCGGCGCTCGCCACCATCCTGCTCGCCACGTCGCTCAAGGAGACGCGCTCTGTCGAGGAGCGCGCCGGCTCCTCCTTCGGCACGGCGTTGTCCGGCTACCGCTACCTGATGGGCGACCGCAACTTCCTCGGGCTGGTAGCGATCGCCGGCTTCGGCATCGCCAGCTTCTTCGTCTATCTGTCGAGTTCGTCCTTCATTCTGATCGACCACTACGGCCTGTCGCCCTCGGTCTACAGCGTGTTCTTCTCGATCAACGCGGTTGCCTTCATCGGCATGTCGCAGCTGACCGGGATGCTGGCGGACCGCTTCGGGCTGAAGCGCGTCGTCTGGGTGGCGGTGACCGGTTATGCGACGACGATGGTGGCGCTGTTGGCGATCATGGCCTCCGGCGTCGACCGGCTCGACGTGATGGCCGCGCTGCTCTTCGTCGGCTACGGCTTCCTCGGGCTGGTCATCCCGACCACTTCGGTGCTGGCCATGGAAGAGCATGGCGAGATCGCAGGCACGGCCTCGGCGCTGATGGGCACGCTGCATTTCGCCATCGGTGCGCTGGCCATGGGTGTCGCTGGGCTGTTCTTCGACGGCACGCCTTTGCCGATGGTGGCCGGCATCACGCTCTGCGCGGTGATTTCCTTCTCCCTGGCCAAGCTCACGCTCGGCCGCGTGCGGGAGACGGTGGAAGCGCCGGCCGAGTAAGCAACGCTCGAAATCGTAACAAAAAGGCCGGGCTCGCCCGGCCTTTTTCATGTTTTGCATAAATCGGCCGCATCGGCAACGAAGCGCAATCGCTCCGCGATGGGAACGAGCAAACGGCACCAGGTCGTAGCCCCGTGCCAGGCGCAAAAAATGCCGCTGCAGAAAAATGGAAGAGGGGAGAAGTGGAGGTTTCTGTTGCCAGGTACCTCCGAACCCCGCCTAGAAGTGCGAACCTCTAGGGCTTGATTTGAAGCGTTCGCACTGCATTACGCAGCGAGACGAGCTTCCGCATAGTTGTCGTTGGCAACTATAAGTTTAGCCCGATGACGGTGGTACAATGCCGGGCAAAAGTACGATCTTTACACCTTCGTCGATCCTATTTCGCCCCCAGCAAAAGCCGCTCTTTCGACAAGAGCGGTTTTTGGTGGAGGCGCCGGGTACCGCCCCCGGGTCCGAACGGCTTATTGCATCGCCTGTTTATCGCCATAGTCGGTCAAGCCGACGAAACGAATATAGGGGCCGATCATGGAAATTGAAAGGCCGAATGGGACTTTGTCCCTATCTCAAAATGGGTTGACTTGCCGGCGCGCTCAACCGAAGCTTTGCACCGGTGAGGAGTTGCTACCTAGCGCACAGATTGCGTAGAGCGCCACAAGCCTCATCGACAGGATCCGTGGCGCCGACGAGGGGATTTTTCTGATGGCCGACTATCTCGCGGATGTGAAGAAGTACGACGCCGGCGCCAGCGCCGACGCGGTCGAGAAGATCGTCAAGCACCTGGGCATCGCGCTGAGGAACCGCGATTCCTCGCTGGTGTCCTGCACGGACCCGAAGGAACTGGAACGCGTCCGGGAGAACTGGGCCGCCAAGAAGCTCGGCGTCGCCGACGCCAAGAAGGCCGATGGTGCGATCGAGAAGGTCTGCAAGGCGATGGCCGCCGACAACACCAAGAGCCGGGTGACGTTCTACTACCTTGTGGCGAAGGACCTGGGCAAGCTCGGCTCCCTCTGAGATCGGGCGTCGGCTTGCAGAGGCCGCAAGGGCGGTCGCTCCAGATTTGAATTTGCACCCACTGGGCGGCAGTGCCGCCCCTCACCTGCCTGCCGACATCCTCTCCCCGTATAGTGACGGGGAGAGGGGACGCGGTCATTGATGGTTTCGCCAATCACCGGCGTTGCGAGAAGGGCAGCGGTGTGCGGCCAGCCTCTTTCTCCCCGTCACTATACGGGGAGAAATGCCCGGCAGGGCAATGAGGGGCGGCGCAACCGCCCGGAAAGAATGGTGGCAAAGCAATGCTTGTGCCGTATTGATGTGTTCGGCCAGCTGTCTGGCAGCTATAATGCCCGCACTCCCGAATCGAGGCCAAGCCGATGCGCCAGTATCTCGACCTGTTGAAGCATGTGCTGGAGAACGGCGTCGACCGCGGCGACCGCACCGGCACCGGCACCCGCGGGGTGTTCGGCTACCAGATGCGTTTCGACCTCTCACGCGGCTTCCCGGTCACGACGACCAAGAAGCTGCATCTGAAGTCGATCATCCACGAGCTGCTCTGGTTCCTGGCCGGTGACACCAACATCAAATACCTCAAGGACAATGGCGTCTCCATCTGGGACGAATGGGCGGACGAGAACGGCGACCTCGGCCCGGTCTACGGCAAGCAATGGCGCTCATGGCCGGACGGCCGTGGCGGCGAGATCGACCAGATCGCGGGCCTTCTGAAGGAGATC
>NZ_RZOS01000582.1:0-3025 GCF_004022605.1 Mesorhizobium sp. M4B.F.Ca.ET.089.01.1.1 | reverse complement strand
GCCAAGTAGGGGGAGAAAAATGTGCTGCTCACGGCTTTCTATACTGGCTTTGGGCTTGGCTTCGGGGATTTTTGCGGCTCCGGCTACTCAAGCAAAGGATTGCAAGGATGGTGATGCCCCACAGCCTCACCATGTAGGCAACTTCAACTTTCTTACCAGTTCCTGGGTCGAGACGGTGGATAACATGCGGCGCTATGTGTCCTGCGTCTCCAACCTCCACCCGAATAGCGACCTGATGGTGACGTGGTTCATAGCCGGGCCTTTCCAGTCGTACGTCCCCGCGACGGAAGAGGCCAAGACGCCGCGGATGAGCGACGACCTGAATCCCAGGCCGGTCGACGGCTGCATCGAGTACGGCCACAGCGGGGAGCGCACGCCTGCGCAGTTCATGGGGACGGCGCGCGACCAGGAGCGCAACAACGAAGGCGATTTCTGCAAGCAGGGGGTAGCGGCCAAGCAGGTGAGCTCTTCGGATGGCGAGCTACCCCCAAAAGGCTGGGCGGACGAGGTACGCATCTTCTTTCCTAGCGACCCGGACAATCCTCATGACACCATGCTGGAGCTAGTGGGGACTATAGGGCTCCGCACCGAGGGCACGCGCCAATTCAAGACGTTCTTTTCGTACTCCGCGAAACAGTACGCGGGGCGGACGAAGGGCAATATCGACGATGTGAAGGTTGTACCGAGATTTCCCGACCAGGAGCAGTTTTTCGCTCCGGCATTCTACGCGCCCAACAAGGATGGCGTGCCGCTGTCTACCGGCGGATCGGTCGAATGGAACGTGACTGGCGATTTCAAAAACTGGATCCCGGTGCCGGCCTACTACGAGTTCCGTGACAAAAAGGACCGTCTGTTGTCGGCGATTCCAATGCCCCTGTTCGGCGAAGCCAAGAAATGAAGATCTCGGGTTTTCTGGGAACGCTCGCCAGTGTCACGCCTAGTCTGATACTCTCATTTGTCACGGCGTGGTTTGATGTGTTCACGGGCACATCGATCCTGCGACCTCAATATGCTGGACATTCAGAGCAGACCGGCATTGCCATCGCGTCTTTCCTGGCCATCACTTGCGCGCTGCTGTTCCGAGCAAGGACCGCCGGCTGGCTGATGACCGCCGCGTTGAAGTTGCTGCTGATAACGGTGATCCTTGGCATTTTTGCTATCGGCTGCTCCGTGTACCTGAACCATCCAAGGTCACGCGTGCTGCAAGAGCTGGTCGTGCCTATGTGGGATCTCACCGGCGCAGGCTGCATTGTGGCGGCGACGATGACGATCCTGTCCGCCACGATGTTTGCCCTTGCACAATGGGCCGAGCCTGAAGACTAGCCATCGCTAGTCTGAGAGGCTCGGTTCCATAAACCTCGCCACGGCCCACGCTGGCGACGGCCCTCTCTCGCAACAACTCGTAATCCAATGAGCCGTGATGGACAATTCCGCCAAATCCCCATTGTTCTCGCATTTGATGAAGCCGCAGTTTCGGCTGAAATCCCCGGACCGCGTACTCTCGGAGGCAGAGTTCGATGTGGCTCGGATCACGGGGGAAGATTTTCGATTCGTCACCAGGGAAATGACGGGAAACCTAGCGGAGGTGCCTGCCGAAATCCGGGCGCGAAGCACTATTTTGCGACGCCTACTGTCCGAGAAGGACTTGTTCAATATGGGGCGCCTGTTGCCGCCGAGCGCCGAGCTGAGTTCGCGCGCGGATGCTGGATTCAACCCGATCCATCCTGCCGTGCTGGTGACGTGCGGCAATTATCCTTGGGCCGGGGATCGCCTTGAAGGCGTGGCCGCCGAGTTCTCCATGAAGGACGTTCCACCGTTGACTAGAGTTGCCTGGAGCTATCGCGACAATGCCGATGTCTCTCTTTCCGAGTACTTGGAAGGCCTAGCGATTGCCGTTTTGGGGACGCCAGTGCGAAGGCGAGAAGTCATCAAATACGTGGCGAACAAGAAGGCCGCTCACGTCTCGGATCACCGGAAGCACGCAAGCGAACAGGCAATTGATCGAGCCTGGTCGCATATGTCGATCACCATTAAGAGCTCTCGAAGGGAACGGGTTCAATTGAACCACGTCTACCTTGAGCTTCTCGTGACGATTGAGGCGTTGAGATCCAGCCCATCCATCAATCGTTATATTGATGAACTCGGAAAATGGGTGCGGTCAGCGGAAATTGTCTATCGGGGCGCAGCGAAAACCGTGGACGTAAATATGCCCATTAGACCGCGCTAGGAGGCGACTGAACACTCGTCGCTGGGATGCGCCACCCCGAAGCGGACTCATACCGCCAACATTCAAGCCGGGCCGATGCCACAGCATTCATAACCGAATTCGCGGTTAGCGGCTTTGGCTTTAGGATTCCGGCAACAGCCAAGGCGATTACTCATGCAGCCCCCAGTTCCGCTCGGAGTCATTCCGGCGGTTGGAGGCCTCCGGCGGCACTTTCTCGATCAGCCGCCCACAGCCATCGCTCCCGGTCCATGAGAACGTCACCCGCCACCCCGTCGTCTTGCCAGAATTGCTCGAGTAACCCGCGAGGCTCTTGGTGACCCTAATTCCCGCGAGGACGAGCGTACCGTCGCCGGGCCCTTTTAGGGCGAAGAACAGGCTATCGAGGAGACGGTAGTTTTCGAGGTCTGCCTCTACGGAGCGCCGACGGGTCGCCGATGGCTCGCTTCAGGTGCCGCCGCTCCGCGATCGTTTGTCGGTGTCGGGGGGCGTCGGCCAGATAAGCTTCAGCTTCGGGAACTGCAGAAGGTCGCAGCGACGCCTTTTGCATCGGGAGCTTGCTCGCTTTGTAAGCTTCGACGATCGCGGCCGCGGCATCGGGTCCGACCTCCTGCACCATGTCCAACATGTTGAGATCGCGGTAATGGATATCGTGCCGCTGCTCGTCGGTCATCAGAGATCCTTCGAGGAATAGCTGACGGGCCTTTCTGGGCTTGATGCCCGGAAGGAGATTTAAAAAGTCTGGAAGGCTAAGCATCGGAATTCCAGGTTTCGGCGAGGGATAGGATCAAACCTCTGGAG
>NZ_RZOS01000581.1:0-3036 GCF_004022605.1 Mesorhizobium sp. M4B.F.Ca.ET.089.01.1.1 | reverse complement strand
GACTTGTACATCATCAGCGAGCCGAGCGGGCCGGTGGCGCCCTCGGCCGGAACCGTCATGTCATGGATGACGAACGGGCTGAGCGACAGCGTGACGCCGTCCTTGCTGTGCTCGAGGGCCGCAGTCGAGACGGTTTCGATGTCGTAGCCGCCATCGGCTTCGCTGACGCCTTCGAGCTTGACGTCGCCGATGGCCAGGGGCTCCTTTTCGCCGGCCGGCTTCACGGCCACGCCCTGCAGCACCATGTTGGACTCATCGCCGCTCACCCCGGTCCAGGAGATGTCGACGCCCTGGGCGGCAAGCGCCGCCTTGAGGCGATCGGCGACGGCAGTGTCCTGCGCGAAGGCGGCATTGAGCGGCAGCGTCAGCAGGAAGGTCGAGAAGGCCAGTTTCTTGAGAGTTGAGCGTTGGATTGTCATGGCGAAGTCCCCTGAGAGTTGTCCTGAAATTGCTTTTTGATCCTATGCGCCATCACCATTCCGCGACGAACTGGACGGGAAAAAGGCGCCTCCCGGCACAATGGTCAAAAATCGCGGTGAAAGGCAAATAGCGGGCCGACCTGTTCGCTTGAAGCGGTGAATTTGTCATGAAGATCGGGTTCCCATGCGGCATCGCCCTGCCATAGACAGGGCATGTAACAGGTTGATGTTGGCTGGCGCCGTCATGCGGGTGACAGGTGTTGCAGTCGGGCCGCAAATTGGCCTGCCCGCTTCGCCAATTCCGTGAAATCCGTCACACCCATGGGGTTGAGAAGCGCGGATTGGGCCAGCCGGCGCTTGCCGCGAATCACCCGCTCGGCTAGTGCAAACCCATGGGAAAAAGGCTTTTGCCGCCTGAAGATGGCGGCGGTGACCATATCGAACCGGTCGATCTGAAGAAGGCGCTCGAGGAGCGCTATCTCGCCTATGCGCTGTCGACCATCATGCACCGGGCATTGCCGGATGTGCGCGACGGGCTGAAGCCCGTGCATCGCCGCATCATGCATGCCATGCGGCTGCTGAGACTCAACCCCGACCAGGGCTTCGCCAAATGCGCGCGCATCGTCGGCGAGGTGATGGGCAAGTTCCATCCGCATGGCGACCAGTCGATCTACGACGCGCTGGTCCGCCTGGCGCAGGATTTCTCGATGCGCTACCCGCTGGTCGACGGGCAGGGCAATTTCGGCAACATCGACGGCGATAACGCCGCTGCCATGCGCTACACCGAAGCGCGCATGACCGACGTGGCGACGGAACTGCTTGCCGGCATCACCGAGGATGCCGTCGACTATAGGCCGACCTACAATGAGGAGGACGAGGAGCCGGTCGTGCTGCCCGGCGCCTTCCCCAACCTGCTCGCCAATGGCTCGTCCGGCATTGCCGTCGGCATGGCGACTTCGATCCCGCCGCACAACGCCGCCGAGCTTTGCGACGCAGCGCTTCATCTGATCGAGAATCCCGACGCGCCGGTGACGGCGCTGATGGACTTTGTCCAGGGTCCGGATTTCCCGACCGGCGGCATCATCGTCGACAGCCGCGCCTCGATCCTCGAAGCCTACGAGACAGGCCGCGGCGGCTTCCGCGTCAGGGCGAAATGGGGCCAGGAGGACCAGGGCAGGGGCACCTGGAGCATCGTCGTCACCGAGATCCCCTACGGTGTCCAGAAGGCGCGGCTGATCGAGAAGATCGCCGAGTTCCTGATGGCGCGCAAACTGCCATTGCTCGAAGACATCCGCGACGAGAGTGCCGAGGATATCCGCATCGTGCTGGTGCCGAAGAGCCGCACCGTCGATCCCGGCATCCTGATGGAATCGCTGTTCAAGCTGACCGAGCTGGAAAGCCGCTTCCCGCTCAACATGAACGTGCTGTCGCGCGGCAAGGTGCCGAACGTGCTGTCGCTGAAGGGCGTGCTCAAGGAGTGGCTGGAGCATCGCCGCGACGTGCTCATCCGCCGTTCGAAGCACCGCCTCGGCGAGATCGAAAAGCGCCTCGAGATTCTCGCCGGCTACCTGATCGCCTACCTCAACATCGACGAGGTGATCAGGATCATCCGCGAGGAGGATGAGCCCAAGCAGGTGATGATGGCCCGCTGGTCGCTCACCGATACCCAGGCCGAAGCCATCCTCAACATGCGCCTGCGCGCCTTGCGCAAGCTGGAAGAGATCGAGATCCGCAAGGAGTTCGACGGGCTCACCGCCGAGAAGAAGCAGATAGAGGCGCTGCTGGCGTCTAACGCCAAGCAGTGGGCGACGATCAAGTGGGAAGTCACCAGCATCCGCGACAAGTTCGGGCCAGAGACCGAACTCGGCAAGCGCCGCACCCAGTTCGCCGACGCGCCCGAGCATGACCTGACCGACATCGCGCACGCCATGATCGAGCGCGAGCCGGTCACCGTGGTCGTCTCCGAAAAGGGCTGGCTGCGGGCGATGAAGGGTCATCTGACCGACCATTCGCAGTTCACCTTCAAGGAAGGCGACAGCCTCAAGCTAGCCTTCCACGCCCAGACCACCGACAAGATCCTGGTCTTCACGACAGGCGGCAAGTTCTACACGATCGGCGCCGACCGGCTGCCGGGCGGGCGCGGCCATGGCGAACCGATCCGCATCATCGTCGACATGGAGAACGACCAGGACATCGTCACCGCATTCGTCCACGATCCGAAGCGCAAGCTGCTTCTGGTTTCCTACGACGCCAACGGCTTCATCGTTCCGGAGGAAGAGGTCGTCGCCAACACCCGCAAGGGCAAGCAGGTGATGAACGTCAAGTCGCCCGACGAGGCCAAGCGCTGCATTCCGCTCTCAGGCGACCACCTCGCCATCGTCGGCGAGAACCGCAAGATGCTGGTGTTCCCGCTCGCCGAGATCCCGGAGATGGGGCGCGGCAAGGGCGTCCGCCTGCAGAAGTACAAGGATGGCGGCGTGCTGGACATCAAGCCCTTCACGCTCGAAACCGGCCTCAGCTGGCAGGATTCGGCCGACCGCACCTTTATCCGCTCGCGCGAGGAGCTGGCCGAATGGATCGGCGCCCGCGCCGCCGCCGGCCGCATGGTGCCGAAGGG
>NZ_RZOS01000580.1:0-3045 GCF_004022605.1 Mesorhizobium sp. M4B.F.Ca.ET.089.01.1.1 | reverse complement strand
GACCGGCGGGTCGCCACCACGGTCGAGTATCGCGGCATACTCGACGTCGACGGCGAATTGGCCGCTGCCGATGCCGAGGGGCTCTATCGGCTGCTTGTCGCGCGCGGCGTTGTCGCCGATCCCGCCTTGGCCACGCCCGGCGCCTTCACCGGCACCGTGGCGCCGCTGGAAAACATCGACATGATGCCGGCGCCGAAGGGTGGCGCGGTCGTCTATGACGTGAAGCCCGGCGACCGCGTCGCCAAGGGAGCGCGGCTCGCCAAAATCGTCTACGCCCCGGGCGAAACGGGCGGCAGCACGGAAGTGTTCGCGCCCCAGGCCGGCCTTATCCTGACCAGGCGTTCGCGGCGCATCATCCGCGCCGGCGAAGACCTTCTGAAGCTGGTCGGCGACAAAAGGAGCGACGACGCAAGGTCGGGAACGCTGGAGGACTGAGAGAGGCAGGCCCTTTACCAGCTTCGTGGAATCCAGTTGCGCGGCCGTTCATTCGCCGCTATGGGAATCCCATGAACATGCGCTCGAACAAGACTGTTTGGTGGTGGGCTCGCTGACAGCGGCCTGTTCGAACGCGTGCGCGTGAATAGAGAGGGTGGCCGCAACGGAATGTCCGGGCGGCCATTTGTTTTTTAAGCCATTCCCGGGTCCGTTGCCCAAAACGCTGATGGAGACGGCAATGACGACAAAAGTTCTGGACAACGGGGCCGAGCGCTTCGTCACCGCCGGCGGCGTGACGATAACGCGCGAGCGCCACGACCGGCCCTATGACGGGGCGATCGACGCCTATGTCGATGGCCTCAATTCGCGGCGCGGCGCGGTGTTCTCCTCGAACTACGAATATCCGGGCCGCTACACGCGCTGGGACACCGCCATCATCGACCCGCCGCTGGTGATCTCGGCGCGCGGCCGCGCCATGCGCATCGAGGCGCTAAACGGCCGTGGCGAGGCGCTGCTGCCGGTGATCGGCAAGACGCTCGCGGGATTAAGCGAGGTAACGATCGCCGAGTCCACGAGGAAGCTCATTCGCCTCGATGTGGCAAAGCCCGGCCGTGTCTTCACCGAGGAAGAGCGCAGCCGCGTGCCTTCGGTGTTCACGGTGCTGCGCGCCATCACCGCCCTGTTCAAGACCGAGGAAGACGCCAATCTCGGGCTTTATGGCGCCTTCGGCTACGACCTCGCCTTCCAGTTCGACCCGGTCGACTACAAGCTCGAGCGCAAGGACAGCCAGCGCGACCTGGTGCTGTTCCTGCCCGACGAGATCCTGGTCGTCGACCACTATTCGACCAAGGCCTGGACCGATCGCTACGACTATTCCGGCGAGGGATTTTCGACCGAAGGCCTGGCCCGCGACGCCGCCGTCGAGCCGTTCAGGACTGCCGACCGCATCCCGCCGCGCGGCGATCACGAGCCCGGCGAATACGCCAATTTGGTGCGCCGGGCGATGGAGAGCTTCAAGCGCGGCGATCTGTTCGAGGTGGTGCCCGGCCAGATGTTCTACGAGCGCTGCGAGACCGAGCCTTCCGAGATCTCCCGTAAGCTGAAATCGATCAACCCGTCGCCCTATTCCTTCTTCATCAATCTCGGCGAGGGCGAATATCTGATCGGCGCCTCGCCGGAGATGTTCGTGCGCGTCAATGGCCGCCGCGTCGAGACCTGCCCGATCTCGGGCACGATCAAGCGCGGCGACGACGCCATTTCGGACTCCGAGCAGATCCTGAAGCTGCTCAACTCCAAGAAGGATGAGTCCGAGCTCACCATGTGCTCGGACGTCGACCGCAACGACAAATCTCGCGTCTGCGATCCGGGCTCGGTGCGTGTCATCGGCCGCCGCCAGATCGAGATGTATTCGCGCCTGATCCACACCGTCGACCATATCGAGGGGCGGCTGCGCGAGGGCATGGATGCCTTCGACGCCTTCCTGTCGCACGCCTGGGCGGTCACCGTCACCGGCGCGCCGAAGCTCTGGGCCATGCGCTTCATCGAACAGAACGAGAAGAGCCCGCGCGCCTGGTATGGCGGGGCGATCGGCATGGTCAACTTCAACGGCGACATGAACACCGGGCTGACGCTGCGCACCATCCGCATCAAGGACGGCATCGCCGAGGTGCGCGCCGGCGCCACGCTGCTCTTCGACAGCATTCCCGAGGAAGAAGAAGCCGAAACCGAATTGAAGGCATCCGCCATGCTCTCCGCCATCCGCGACGCCAAGACCGGCAATGCGGCCGGTGCCGAACGCGCCACCGCGCACGTCGGCGACGGCGTCAACATCCTGCTGGTCGACCACGAGGACTCCTTCGTCCATACGCTCGCCAACTACTTCCGCCAGACCGGCGCCAATGTCTCCACCGTGCGCACGCCGGTGCCGGAAGAGGTTTTCGAGCGGCTGAAGCCCGACCTCGTCGTGCTGTCGCCCGGACCCGGCACGCCGAAGGATTTCGACTGCGCCGCCACGATCAAGAAGGCGCGCGCCCGCGACCTGCCGATCTTCGGCGTCTGCCTCGGACTGCAGGCGCTGGCCGAGGCCTATGGCGGCGAGCTCAGGCAGTTGCACATTCCGATGCACGGCAAGCCGTCGCGCATCCGCGTCTCAAAGCCGGGCATCATCTTCTCCGGCCTGCCCAAGGAAGTGACCGTCGGCCGCTACCACTCGATCTTCGCCGATCCGGTGCGCCTGCCCGACGATTTCCTGGTCACCGCCGAGACCGAGGACGGCGTCATCATGGCCTTCGAGCACCGCAAGGAACCGATCGCCGCCGTGCAGTTCCACCCGGAATCGATCATGACGCTCGGCCACAATGCCGGCATGCGCATCATCGAGAACATCGTTGCGCATCTGCCGCGCAAGGCCAAGGAAAAGGCAGCCTAGCAGCGATGGCCGCAACGGAAGACATGGCGGCCGCGGCAAAAGCCGCAGCCAAGCGCAAGGTTGCCAGCCTTGCCTTCTGGTCGATCGTCATCGCCTTCCTGGTGATGGGGCTGAAGTTTGTCGCCTGGCAGATGACCGGCTCCGTCGCCCTCTATTCCGACGCGCTGGAATCGATCGTCAAC
>NZ_RZOS01000057.1:0-20852 GCF_004022605.1 Mesorhizobium sp. M4B.F.Ca.ET.089.01.1.1 | reverse complement strand
TGATCGGACCGCCAAGCGCCGGCGCTTGGCGGTCCGATCATTTCGCCGACCGACCTCATCGCCACCGAGCCGCAGCGCGCCATCGTCGGCGACTTCGTGCCGGACGAGGTGCTGGTGACGGTCGACGGCGATGCCGCCACCGTGCAGCAGATCGCCGCTTCCTTCGGGCTCGAAGTGCGCTCCGAGCGGCAGTCGCGCCTGCTCGGCACCACGCTGGCGCGCTTCGGCATTCCCGACGGCCGCCCGGTCGGCGTCGTGCTGGCGCAACTGGCCGCCGACGGCCGCACCAGGCGCCGCGAGCCCAACCATGTCTATTCGCTGCAGCAGGCGGCCGGCATCGTCAACTATGCCTTCGATCGCATTGCGCTGGACGCAAAGGCGGCCAGCGGCGAGAATGTCCGCGTCGCCGTCATCGACACCGCCATCGACGACACCAACCCGGCGCTGTCGGGCGTCATCGCCGACCAGTTCGACGCCATGCCCGCCGTGGCGGTCGAAAAGCGCGACCACGGCACCTCGATCGATGGCCTGATCGCCGGCGTCGGCGCGCTCAAGGGCATGGCGCCTGGCGCGAAGATCTACCATGCCCGCGCCTTCGAGGGCGGCAAGTCGACCATGGACGTCATCCTGTCGGCGCTCGACTGGGCGGCAGAGCAGGATGTGCGCATCATCAATATGAGCTTCGTCGGCCCGAAGAACGACCTGCTCGGCATTGCCTGCCGCAATGCCCGCGCGCTGGGCATCGTCCTGGTCGCCGCCGCCGGCAACAACGGCCCGAAGGCTCCCTATGGCTACCCGGCCGCCTTCGACGGCGTCATCGCGGTGACCGCCACCGACGCCAAGGACGGGCTGATGCCGCAGGCCAATCGCGGCGCCTATGTCTTCATCTCCGCTCCCGGCGTCGAGATGGTGGCGCCGAGCGGCGCCGGCTCGGACGTGGTGACCGGCACCTCCTTCGCCGCCGCGATCGTCAGCGGCGCCATCGGCAATTTGATCCACGCCGCGCCGGACCGCTCGGCCGACGACATCGAGAAGGCGCTCGCCGCCACCGCCAGGGATCTCGGCCCGAAAGGGCGAGACAATGATTTCGGCTATGGGCTGCTGGATACCAAGGCGGCCGAGACGGCGAAGGAATAGTCCGTCGCCAGTATGCGAATGTGAATCGAAATTCCTGAAGGTTCGACAAATGAGAAGCTCTCAAATGGAGATATACTTCTGGTCATCGGTTTTATATTACATCGTGGTCGGAGTCGCATCTATAGCTATTATTATTTCGACCGACGCACTTGGTATTTCATGGAGCCTCATCGCAGTAGTTGGATACATTACTCTAATTTATACTCTCAACATATGGCGACGGAGGAGGCATCCGAGAAGCGTCTATCAGATTAAGTTGGCGCAACGGCGATCGGACGACTAGTTGCGGCCGTCCGCGGTAGGTTCAACTCTATTGCTCTGGCCCTTCTACCCCGGCGCCCCGGCCACAGAACCCCGCACCACCAGATCCACCGGCCAGACCTCGCCGCGGTGTCCGGAGTGCTTGGAGAATCTCGATGTCGTGGAAACTGGATGAAACCGCGCAAACGTCTGCGGGCGCGGTGGCGGCGGGTCGGGCTGGCAACGGGCCATCGCTCGTGCTTGCCCATGGCTGGCCGTGGTCCTCGTTCTCATGGCACCGGATCATTCCGGCCCTGGCGCGGCGATACCATGTCCATTGGTACGACATGCCCGGATACGGGCGATCCGACAAAGCCGCGGACCAGCGCACCTCGCTCGATGTGCAAGGCAAGGTCTTTGCAGAGATGCTTGCCCATTGGCGCCTCCAGCGGCCCATGGTCGTTGCCCACGACATGGGAGGTGCGACGACGTTGCGGGCGCATCTGCTGCACGGCTGTGATTTCGACCGCTACGTTCTGATGAATGTCGTCGCCATGCGCCCCTGGGGATCGGAGTTTTTCGACCATGTCGGCCGTCACGTGGATGCCTTCCTGGGCTTGCCGGCGCACATCCATGAAGCCGTCGTGGCGGCTTACGTCAAGGGAGCGATCGTCAATGAGATCGATCCTGGAGATTTCGACAAGCTTGTGGAGCCGTGGCTGTCCGAGGAGGGAAGGGTGAGCTTCTATCGGCAATTCGCGCAAGCCGATGAAAGATACACCGCCGAGATCGAGCCGATGTTCAAAGATATACGCTGTCCGGTAGAGATCATCTGGGGCGAGGACGACCCATGGATTCCGCTGGAGCGAGGCAAAGCGCTTCACGCACTCATCCAGCAGGCATCGTTCGAAACACTGCCCGGCGTCGGCCATCTTCCTCAGCTCGAAGCGCCGGATCTGGTGCTGGGGCGGCTGAACAGGTTCTTGTCACGCGAACCCGAAGGCTGATCCGCAGGTTGAGTTTGATCCTACGCAGGCGCGCCCGCCACCGACCCCCGCACTACCAGATCGACCGGCCAGACCTCGCCGCGCGCGCCCTCTTCCAGTCCCGATATGCGCGCCGCGAGACGCTCGGCGACGCGGGCGCCTGCCAGGCGGATCGACGAGCGCGTCGTCGACAGCGGCACCGGGAAATTCTCCGGCTTCAGCCAGGGAAAGACGTCGTCATGCGCGATCAGGGAGAGGTCGCCGGGAATGGAGAGGCCAAGGTCGCGCACCGCGCGCACCACGCCGAGCGACATGATCAGGCTGGAGCAGGCGATCGCCGTCGGCGGCTCGCTCTGTTCGAGCAGGCGCCTGGCGGCGCGGTAGCCGTTCTCCTCGGTCATGGTGAGCGAACAGATATGGCGCTCGCCAAGCACGAGGCCAGTCGTGGCGAGTGCGCGGCGCATGCCGCGCTCGCGATGGATGGCGAAAGTCTCGCGGTCGTCGCCGTTGATCAGCGCCAGCCGCCTGTGACCGAGCTGGATCAGCAGCCGCGCCGCCTCGTGGAAGGCGCCCTCGTTATCGATGTCGAGGAAGGCATAGTCGAAGTCGAAGCCCTCGCTGCGGCCATGGATGATGAAGGGGATGCCGAGCGTGTTGAGCAGCGCCACCCGCCGGTCGGCTGGCCGCGGCGAGGAGATGTAGACCGCGTCGACCTGCCGGTTGGCGACGATGCGCCGGTAGGTGGTCTCCTGGTCGTCGGCGTCCGCCGGCGACAGCACCAGGTCGAGCTCGTGCGAGCGCGCATAGTCGCCGAGGCCGGAAAGGAACTCGACGAAGTGCGGATCGATGTCGACGGCGGCGCCGGTCGGCAGGACATAGCCGATCATCCCGGTCTTGCCGGTCGCCAGCCGGCGCGCGCTCGGATTGGGGCGGTAGCCATGGCGCTTGGCCGCGTCCATCACCCGTCGCCGCGTTTCCTCGTTGACCTCGGGGTAGCCGTTCAGCGCCCGGCTCACCGTGGTCTGCGAAAGCGCCAGCATGTGAGCGAGCTGTTTAAGGTTCACCGGAGGCCTCCAAGCCTCAAAGCGCTTTTAATTTGAGTCAAAACGACAACCAACGCTGGTGACGTCGAACGGGCCGACCATAAGCATCGTTCAGATGGGTTTGAAGCAAAATTTGCTGCTGCAGCGCCAAAAAAACGTGCTGCAGCGCACTTTCTACGCACCTATTTGCAGAAATTAAATCGATTAGCCTTCTGCCCCTCTTGACTTCCGATTGATTCAATGGCGAGATCGAAACGACCAAAGCGCTTTGGAAGACTCTTCGAAAGGTTGCGGTTCCTTTCTGACTGAGTCACAGTCCTGCGGCGTCGGCGGACGGAATGGAGGTTCCGTCCGATTGTTTGTGACCACTGGGAGGAATACCGATGAAGAAGATGCTTCTGCTGGGCGCTGCGTTCGTTACGCTCGCCTTGAGCCTGCCGGCGCAAGCCGAACTGAAGTTCAAGCCGGGCGAGGACCCGCGCTTCAACTGGCAGAACTACGAGGATCTCAAGAAGGTCGACCTCAAGGGCGAGACTTTGACCATCTTCGGGCCATGGCGCGGCGAGGACGAAGGCCTTGTGCGCACCGTTCTCGAATATTTCCAGGAAGCGACCGGCGTCGAGATCAAATACTCCTCGTCGGAGAATTACGAACAGCAGATCGTCATCGACACCCAGGCCGGCAGCCCGCCCAACATCGCCGTGCTGCCGCAGCCTGGCCTGATCCAGGACCTGGCTTCCAAGGGCCTTTTGACGCCGCTTGGCGACGACACCGCCAAATGGGTCAAGGACAATTACGGCGCCGGCCAGTCCTGGGTCGACCTCGGCACCTTCAAGGACAAGGACGGCAAGCCGGGCTTCTTCGCCTTCCCGTACAAGGCCGATGTGAAGTCGCTGGTCTGGTATTCGCCGGATAATTTCGAGGAAGCCGGCTACAAGGTCCCGAAGACGCAGGAAGAGCTCGCCGAGCTCGAGAAGAAGATCATCGCCGACGGCGGCAAGCCGTGGTGCATCGGTCTCGGCTCCGGCGGCGCCACCGGCTGGCCGGCGACCGACTGGGTCGAGGACATCATGCTGCGCACGCAGACCCCCGATGTCTACGACAAGTGGGTGAAGAACGAGATCCCGTTCAACGATCCGGCCGTGGTCAACGCCATCGACATCTTCGGCAAGATCGCGACCGACGACAAGATGGTCGACGGCGGCGCCAAGGCGGTTGCCGCGACCGACTTCCGCGACAGCCCGAAGGGCCTCTTCGCGGTGCCGCCGAAGTGCTACCTGCACCATCAGGCCTCGTTCATCCCGACCTTCTTCCCGGAGGGCACGAAGCTCGGCCAGGATGCCGACTTCTTCTACTTCCCGCCCTATGCCTCGAAGCCCGACCTTGGCACCCCGGTGCTCGGCGCCGGCACGCTGGCCATGATCACCAAGGATTCGAAAGCGGCCCGCGCCTTCATCGAATTCCTGAAGATGCCGCTGGCGCATGAGATCTGGATGGCCCAGGGCGGTTTCGTGACGCCATTCAAGGCGGTCAACAAGGACGCCTATGCCAGCGACGCGCTGAAGAAGCAGGGCGAGATCCTCGCCAACGCCTCGACCTTCCGCTTCGACGGTTCCGACCTGATGCCGGGCAAGATCGGCGCCGGCTCCTTCTGGACCGGCATGATCGACCTCGTCGGCGGCAAGTCCGCCCAGGATGTCGCCACCGACATCCAGAAGAGCTGGGACGCGATCAAGTAGGCGATCGTTCCCGCGGCCGGAAGCTCTTGCTTCCTCCTCCCAAGCGGATCCGGGCCTTTCGTGCCCGGATCCAGCTGGCCCATCGCAGCATCTCATCCCGGTAGGGCCGGGATGGACCAGGTTCCAGTCGTTAAAGCCCAGTCGTGAAAGCGTAGACATTCCGGCATGCGGCGCGGCCGGCGGAAGCGGACAGTCCGCTTTCATGTCCCGTTCGCGCTCCAACAACGAGAACAGCGCACGAACTGATCGCCAGGGTCGTTTCAGGCCTGGCCGATCCTGCGCAGGGGAGAGGGACCCATGGCGGCTCAGATTTTCTCGGCCATATTCGTCATCATCGTCGGCGTCGGCGGCTGCGTCGCCTATTTCTGGGGTGCCAACAAGGCGCTCGACACCATCTTCCCCTCGCGCGGCGTCAGCGGCTCAGCCGCCGTCGACAATCTGCGCCGGCAGGGGCTGATCCGTCCCTGGCTGTTCGTCGGCCCGGCCATGATCATCCTCACCATCTATCTGATCTATCCGGTGGTCGAGACGCTGAGGCTGTCCTTCCTCGACCGCGGCGGCGCGAGCTTCGTCGGCTTCGCCAACTACGAATGGGCGTTCGGCGACCGCGAGTTCCGCAACTCGATCCTCAACAACATCGTCTGGCTGGCGGTGGTGCCGGCGGCCTGCACGTTCCTTGGCCTGATCATCGCCGTGCTCACCGACAAGATCTGGTGGGGCACCATCGCCAAGAGCCTGATCTTCCTGCCGCTGGCGATTTCCTTTGTCGGCGCCAGCGTGATCTGGAAATTCATTTACGAATATCGCGGCGAGGGCCAGGTCCAGATCGGCCTGCTCAACGCCATCATCCAGTATTTCGGCGGCCAGCCGCAGGTCTGGATATCGCTGCCGTTCTGGAACAATTTCTTCCTGATGGTCATCCTGATCTGGATCCAGACCGGCTTTGCCATGGTGATCCTGTCGTCGGCGCTGCGCGGCATTCCCGAGGAGACGATCGAGGCCGCGGTGATCGACGGCGCCAACCCGTTCCAGATCTTCTGGAAGATCATGGTGCCGCAGATCTGGGGCACCATCGCCGTGGTCTGGACCACTATCACCATCCTGGTGCTGAAGGTCTTCGACATCGTGCTGACCATGACCAACGGCCAGTGGAACAGCCAGGTGCTGGCCAATCTGATGTTCGACTGGATGTTCCGCGGCGGCGGCGACTTCGGCCGCGGCGCAACGATCGCCATCATCATCATGATCGCCGTCATTCCGATCATGGTCTGGAACATCCGCCAGGCCAACAAAGAGACGGGAGGACACTGAAATGGCCGCCTCGACCGGAAAGTCCTTCGCCAGCCGTTTCGGCGTCCACATCGCGGTGCTGATCTTCGTCGCCATCTGGACCGTCCCGACGCTCGGCATCCTGGTCTCCTCGCTGCGCGACAAGGACCAGATCATCGCCTCCGGCTGGTGGAACTCGTTCGCCAGCTCCAGCCAGACCGGAGCCGGCCGGCTGCCCGCCGCCTCGGCGCAGGTCGAGAAGGATGGCAAGTTCGTCATCGCGGGCAACATTTTCGGCGACGGCGCCAAGCGTGATATCAGCGCCTTCGGCGTCAAGTCGGCGGCGCCCACGCAGTACCCGGCCGGCTCGAACGCCGATCTCGGCGACGGCGTGACCCTGCAGGTCAATGCCGACGGCAGCTTCGTGCTTGCCTCGCCCAAGGCTTTCGAGGGCGACCGCGGCCAGCGCGTCTACTTTGCCTCGTCGGCGCCGCCGAAATTCACCACCGACAACTACAAGACGGTGCTGTTTTCGGAGGGCATCGGCCGCTCCTTCATGAACTCGCTGACCGTCACCATTCCGGCGACCGTGATTCCGATCCTGATCGCCGCCTTTGCCGCCTACGCGCTGGCCTGGATGCGCTTTCCTGGCCGGGCCCTGCTGATCGCGGTGATCATCGGCCTGCTCGTCGTGCCGCTGCAGATGTCGCTGATCCCGTTGCTCAAGCTCTACAACGGCGTCGGTTCGTTCTTCGGCGTGCCGTCGAAGACCTATCTCGGTATCTGGCTTGCGCATACCGGCTTCGGTCTGCCCTTCGCCATCTATCTGCTGAGGAGCTACATTGCCGGGCTGCCGCGCGAGATCATGGAATCGGCGCGCATCGACGGCGCCAGCGATTTCGAGATCTTCGTCAAGATCGTGCTGCCGTTGTCCTTCCCGGTGCTCGCCTCCTTCGCCATCTTCCAATTCCTGTGGGTATGGAACGATCTGTTGGTGGCGATGGTTTTCCTCGGTACAGAGGCCGACCAGATCGTGCTGACCGCCAAGCTGAACGCGCTGCTCGGCTCGCGCGGCGGCGACTGGGAGATCCTGACGACATCGGCGTTCGTGACCATCATCGTGCCGCTGATCGTGTTCTTCTCGCTGCAGCGCTATTTCGTACGCGGGCTGCTTGCCGGCTCGGTGAAAGGAGGTTGAGATAATGCAATCGGCTTTGAAGGCGACGTCGAGGCCCGACCCCGCCGTCGATCGCGACTGGTGGCGGGGCGCGGTGATCTACCAGATCTATCCGCGCTCCTATCAGGACTCCAACGATGACGGCATAGGCGACCTCAAGGGCATCGTCCGCAGGCTGCCCTACATCGCCTCGCTCGGCGTCGACGCCATTTGGATATCGCCCTTCTTCAAGTCGCCGATGAAGGACTTCGGCTACGACGTATCGGACTATTGCGACGTCGACCCGATGTTCGGCACGCTCGTCGATTTCGATGCGCTGGTGGCGGAAGCGCATCGGCTTGGCCTCAAGGTGATGATCGACGAGGTGCTGTCGCATACCGCCGACATCCATCCCTGGTTCAAGGAAAGCCGTTCGAGTCGCAGCAATCCGAAGGCCGACTGGTATGTGTGGGCCGACGCCCGGCCGGACGGCACGCCGCCCAACAACTGGCTGTCGATCTTCGGCGGCTCGGCCTGGCAATGGGACACCAGCCGCCAGCAATACTACCTGCACAATTTCCTCGCCGAGCAGCCCGACCTCAACTTCCACAACGCGGAGGTCCAGGACGCGCTGCTCGACGTCACCCGTTTCTGGCTGGAGCGCGGTGTCGACGGCTTCCGCCTCGACACGATCAATTTCTATTTCCACAGCCAGGGGCTGGAGAACAATCCGCCGCTGCCGCCCGAGGAGCGCAACGACCAGACGGCTCCGGCCGTTAACCCCTACAACTACCAGGACCATATCTACGACAAGAGCCGGCCGGAGAACCTCGGCTTCCTCGAACGCTTCCGCGCCCTGCTCGACGAATATCCGGCGCAGGCAGCGGTCGGCGAAGTCGGCGATTCGCAGCGCGGCCTGGAAGTGGTGGCCGCCTACACCGCCGGCGGCAAGCGCGTCCACATGTGCTATTCCTTCGACTTCCTGGCGCCCGAGAAGATCAGCGCCGCCAAGGTGCGCACGGTGCTGGAAGCCTTCGGCAAGGTCGCCAGCGACGGCTGGTCGTGCTGGGCCTTCTCCAATCACGACGTGATGCGGCCGGCCTCGCGCTGGGCCGCCAGCGAGGCCGATCCGACCGCCTATCTCAAGGTGATCTCGGCGCTGCTGATGTCGCTGCGCGGCTCGGTCTGCCTCTATCAGGGCGAGGAGCTCGGCCTCGGCGAGGCGGATCTCAGCTTCGAGGACCTGCAGGACCCCTACGGCATCCGCTTCTGGCCCGAATTCAAGGGGCGCGACGGCTGCCGCACGCCGATGGTGTGGGATGCCGCCGCCAAGAATGGCGGCTTCTCGGCGGCCAAGCCGTGGCTGCCGGTGCCCGGCAAGCATCTTTTGCAGGCGGTGAACGTGCAACAGGGCGATGCAAGCTCGCTGCTCGAGCACTACCGGCGCTTCCTCGCCTTCCGCCGCCAGCATCCGGCGCTGGCCAAGGGCGACATCGACTTCATCGAAAGCGCGGGCGACACCGTCGCCTTCACCCGCCGCGAGGGCAATGAGCGTGTCGCCTGCGTCTTCAACCTGGGCAGCAAGCCGGCCGAGGTCGATCTCGGCGGAGGCTCGCTGCAGCCCTTGCCCGGGCACGGCTTTTCGGGCCAAGCTGGCGCCGGCTCCATCCGCCTTGGCGGCTACGGCGCCTGGTTCGGGCGCATCGACTGAGTTTTTGAAACGAACGTCACTGGGAGGACAATCATGGCCGATGTCACGCTGAGGCAAGTCAAGAAGTCGTACGGCAATCTCAACATCCTGCACGGCATCGACCTCGACATTAAGTCGGGCGAGTTCATCGTCTTCGTCGGCCCGTCCGGCTGCGGCAAGTCGACCTTGCTGAGGTCCATCGCCGGGCTGGAGGAGATCACCTCGGGCGAACTCAAGATCGCCGGCGACGTGGTGAACGACGTGCCGCCGTCGAAGCGCGGCATCGCCATGGTGTTCCAGTCCTACGCGCTCTATCCGCACATGACCGTCTACGACAACATGGCCTTCTCGATGAAGATCGGCAAGGAAAGCAAGGCCGAGATCGACAAGCGGGTGCGGCAGGCGGCCGAGATCCTGCAATTGACCAAATATCTCGACCGGCTGCCCAAGGCGATGTCGGGCGGCCAGCGCCAGCGCGTCGCCATCGGCCGCGCCATCGTGCGCAACCCGAAGGTGTTCCTGTTCGACGAGCCGCTGTCCAACCTCGACGCGGCACTTCGCGTCGCCACCCGCATCGAGATCGCCAAGCTCAAGGAATCGATGCCGAACACGACGATGATCTATGTCACCCACGACCAGGTCGAGGCGATGACGCTGGCCGATCGCATCGTGGTGCTGAAGGAAGGCCGCATCGAGCAGGTCGGCACGCCGATGGAGCTCTACAAGCGGCCCGGCAATCTGTTCGTTGCCCAGTTCATCGGCTCGCCGGCCATGAACATCCTGCCGGCCAAGATCGAAAAGGCCGGCGACCCGACCGTCATCAGCCATGTCGGCGGCCGCAAGGCGACGGTGCCGATCGCCACACCCGCCGCGGCGAATGGTGCGGCGGTGAGTTTCGGCGTGCGGCCGGAAGACCTGGCGATCGCCACCGGCACCGAGTATCTGTTCGAGGGAACGGTGGATTATGTCGAGCAGCTCGGCGAGGTCCAGCTCGTCTATGTCGACATCGGCCGCGCCGACCTGCCGCTGGTGACGAAACTGCCGGGCAATGTCGAGGTCAAGCGCGGCGCTGTGCTGCGGCTCAACGCCGATCCCGGCGACCTGCACATCTTCGATGCCGACGGCCACTCCTTCACGCTGCATATGGCGGAAGCCAAGGCGGCCTGACCTTCACGTGAGACAAAAAAGAGCGGCGGGCTGTGCCCGCCGCTCTTGGCATTATGGCCCGATCCATATCCCGATCCGGGATGGACCGGCTGTTAGCGGCCAAACAGGTTGCGGTCGCTGCCCTGAGGCGCGGACTTCTCTACGTCGCCCGACGAGTTCAGCAGCTTGTAGACCGGCGAGCTGGTGTCGCGCGTCGACGACGTCTGCGTGGTGTCGACGTTGGCGGCCGGCCGCTGACTGTTGATGTCGGTCCCGCCGACATTGTCGTTGCGGGCATAGGCGCTACCGGCGGCGATCAAAAGTGCGGCGGCAGTAAGAGCAATCTTCTTCATTTTGGGTACTCCTGGATTTGCGTCGGAGCGGCGGGCCAGCCGCCGCGTCCGGCTTCCGTTTGGCCACGACCCGAACCGGAGGTCCGGGATCGCGGTCCGGTCGGTTTAGTTGTTGCCGAAGAGGTTACGGTCGCTGCCCTGGTTGGCGGGCTGCTCGGCGGCCGGTTCCGACTTCTTGATCGATGCCGTGTACGAGCTGTCGACGGCAGCAGCGGGCTGATTGGCACCGTTGGAACCGTAATTGTCGCTGCCACCAGCAAAGGCGCTGCCGGAAATGGCCAGAAGGGCGGCGGCAGTAAGAGCAATCTTTTTCATTTTTGGTACTCCAGTATATTTTTTCCGTCCGTCTAGCGGCGTGTCTTGGGAGGAAATCGCGTCGTTCGGACAGCCCCGATGTGGGAGAGCCATCGGCCGCTTTCCAATCACGAAGTTTTTCCGTCTGGCCTATGAATCTGCACCTTGAAATTGTACCAAGGCCATCTACACGCAATGAATTACGTAGCAATATCAAGTGGTTGTTTGAATCGCCCATCGAGCCAAGTGACGATTCCGAAGATCTGCGTTCACACCGTCCTGCACGCATTGTCAACAGAAACGAACCGTTCGGTTCGATTTTAGGATCTCCTAATAGTCACTTTTCTATACTGTTAACCAATTCAGAACCGCCCAGGGCCGATTCGAACACGGTTTTCTCCGCCTCGATTCGCATGCCGGCAGCGTGTGACATCGGTCGCCTTGCAGGGCCAATATCAAGCATCATGGGTCGTGTCGCGCCGCATGGATGCGATGTCGTTTTCATGCCGATGGCGCGGCGGCTGTCGTGATTAAGATCAGATTATCTCAGGTGCTGCCCCGTGACGACGGGACGGAGAATTGGGAAGCCGGTCAGAACCCGGCGCTGCCCCCGCAACGGTGGTGGAGTTCAAAGTCGCGACGGGAGACCACTGGGCCATCGGCCTGGGAAGGTGCCGCGACCGCCCGTCAGGGCACTCCAGAGCCCGGAAACCAGCCAGGGATACTTGAACTCGGCTGATCGCGGTGGGCGGTCAAGAGGCGGATGGTGCGTGCCCGGCCATGCCGGCGGCGGTCGTTCTTCTCAATCACCACCAGTTCAGTCCTTGAAGCGGTGCGACAAACGCGAGGACAGGACATGGATGCGCGCAACGACATGCTGAGGCTGCTGCACGGCCGCAGGCCGGGCTTTTCGCTGGAACAGCCCTTCTATACCGACCCGGACTATTTCAAGCTCGACATGGAGCTGATCTGGTACCGCGACTGGCTGTTCATCGGCCACGATTGCGAATTGCCGAAGCCGGGCAGCTACATCACCGCGCAGGTCGGCGACTATCCGGTGGTTCTGGTTCGCGACCAGCAAGGCAGGGTCAATGCCTTCCATAACTCCTGCCGCCATCGCGGCAGCCGCGTCTGCAACGCCGAGAAGGGCACCGCGGCGAAGCTCGTCTGCCCCTATCATCAATGGACCTACGAGCTCGACGGCAGGCTGCTGTTCGCCCGCCAGATGGCGGATGGTTTCGACAAGAGCCAGTTCGGCCTGAAGCCGGTCGCCTGCGAGAGCGTCGGCGGCTACATCTTCATCTGCCTGGCGAAAGAGCCAGCCGATTTCGCGCCGATGCGCGCCATGATCGAACCCTATCTCCTGCCGCATCGATTGACTGAGGCGAAGGTCGCTTTCGAATCGACCATCGTCGAGAAGGGCAACTGGAAGCTGGTCTGGGAAAACAACCGCGAGTGCTATCACTGCGCCGGCAACCATCCCGAACTCTGCAAGACCTTCCCCGAGGCGCCGACGGTGACCGGCGTGCATGGTGCCGAAAGCGATCCCGAGATGCAGGCGCATTGGGCGAAATGCGAGGCGGCGGGCCTGCCGAGCAAGTTCCGCATCGACCCGGCCGGACAGTATCGCGCCACCCGCGCGCCGCTCTTGCGCGACGCCGTCAGCTACACGATGAGCGGCAAGCGCGCGGTGACGAAGAACCTTTCCACGAGCGTCTCGGCGGACCGCATCGGCACGCTGATGCACTATCACTATCCGACCACCTGGAACCATATCCTGATCGACCATGCCGTCACCTTCCGGGTGCTGCCGATCAGCGCCACCGAAACCGCGGTGACGACGAAATGGCTGGTCCACAAGGATGCGGTGGAAGGCGTCGATTACGATCTTGCCGAACTCACCCATGTCTGGACCGAGACCAACGACCAGGATCGCCGCATCGTCGAGGAAAATGCTTTCGGCATCCTGTCGCCGGCCTATGAGCCCGGCCCCTATTCGGAGCAGCATGAGGGCGGCGTCATCCAGTTCGTCGAATGGTACGCCTCCTTCATCGGGCCGCGCCTTGCCGAAGGCGGCCGGCCGGCGCTGCGCAGCGTTGCTTGAGGTGAAGGGATGAACGCGATGACGGATCTCGCCCTCTATCGCCATCTCGACGAGATGGCGCCCTGGAACGACCGGCTGCAGGTGCTGGAGGTGATCGGCGTCAGCGACGAGGCGCCGGACGTCAAGACCTTCACCTTCCGCTCCGACAACCAGACCTGGTTCCGCTACAAGCCCGGCCAGTTCGTGACGCTGGAACTGCCGGTCGCCGACGGTCCGCTGATGCGCACCTACACGCTGTCCTCATCGCCGTCGCGGCCGTTCTCGATCGCGGTGACGGTGAAGGCGCAGGCCGGCAGCATCGGCACGCGCTGGATGTTCGACAATCTCAAGCCCGGCGCCCATGTGAAGGCCTACGGCCCGGCCGGCGATTTCTCGCTGCACAGCCATCCGGCGGCCAAGTACCTGTTCATCTCGGCCGGCTCCGGCGTAACGCCGATGATGTCGATGCTGCGCTGGCTGAACGACTGCGCGCCCTGGACCGATGTCGGTTTCGTCAACTGCGCGCGCAGGGCGGAAGAGATCATTTTTCGCAAGGAGCTTGAATTGCTGGGCAGCCGCATGCCCGGCCTGTCGCTCGGCTTCATGATCGAGGAACGCTCCAGCCGCGAGGGCTGGTTCGGTCATATGGGCCGCATCGACGCCATTCGCCTGCCGCTGCTCGCTCCCGACTTCCGCGAGCGCGAGATATTCTGCTGCGGCCCCGACCCGTTCATGCGCGCGGTGCGGCAGATGTTGGAGGCGGCGGGCTTCGACATGGCCAAGTATCACCAGGAAAGCTTTGCCGCGCCGGCGGTGGAGGAAGTGCCGGCGCCGTTCGCGCTGCCGGGCGACGGCGGCGTCGAGACCCCCGTCGAGGCCGCGACGCCGGTGCGCTTCTCGCTTTCCGACGTCGACGCCGAATGCCTTGCCGGACAGACCGTGCTGCAGACGGCGCGCGCCTCTGGCGTCAGGATCCCGGCCGCCTGCGAGTTCGGCCTCTGCGGCACCTGCAAGGTCAGGAAAGTCTCTGGCGAGGTCGCGATGAGCCACAATGGCGGCATTCTCGATCACGAGATCGACGACGGCTTCATCCTTGCCTGCTGCTCGAGGCCGCTGACGCGGCTGGAAATCGAGGCCTGATTCCGCCACGTCGACCCCAAAAATGGCAAGCGGCCTGCCGTGTCCGTCGTCTTGCCAAGCCAGAACCGAGTGTTTACAGGCCTTCCTCGGGGAGAGCGGCCGCCGCAAAGGCGGTTGCTTGCGCGAGCCATGAAGTGGGGCAGGGACAATGCCGCAAGCCAATGTCTACGCAGTCGCGAGCAAGGATATCGTTTTCGAATCCTTCGACGGCGAAGCTGTCGTGCTTGATCTGGCGAGCGGGAAATATTTCGGCTTCTCCGATTCGGGCAGCCGGGTCTGGCAGGCGCTGTCTTCGGGCGTCGGTGCGCAGGCGCTGGCCGGATCGATAGCCGGCGCAGCGGCGACCGGCGCGACCGGGCTTGACGCTTTCATTGCGCAGTTGGTCGAGCTCGGGCTGCTGGTGCCTTCCGATGGCACGGCGCAGCCGCTGCCGGACGAACTGGCTGCCGAACTTGCGGCGGCAAAGGAGCCGCTCAATGTGAGCGTCCATGACGATCTCGCCGACCTGATCATCGTCGACCCGATCCACGAGGTCGAGGAGCCTCTCGGCTGGCCGGCGGTCAAGCAGGCATCCTGAGAGATCGGCAGCACGTCGGCCGAGCCGGGATAGACCATGCCGCGTGTGACCCTTGAGACACTGCCGGACTACGCCCGCTATCTCATCGCGGCCGCCGAAGACGCGGCGCTCTTTCCGGTCACGCGCAAAGTCCGCCTGCCCGCCCTTGAACTGACCGTGCATCTCGAGCCCGGCGCGCTGGCCGAAGCGCTTGGCCATGCCTTTGTCGAGGCCGGGGACGATCAGCCGGGATTGCCCGCTTGCCGCATTTTCGTTGGCCATCCCGGGATTGGCGGCATGCCCGAGCCGGCACGATGGGGGGACGCGCATTTCACCGAACACGGTTTCGCGCAGCGTCTCGCCGGCGCCGGTTTGCGCGGCCACTACTTTCACGATCTCGATTTCTGGCAGGTCTACGATCCGCAGCGGCGCGTCGGCGTGCAGTTGATGCGCGCGGCGGATGCCTTTCCGCCGTGGGAGACGGGCTCGCCGCTGCGCGCCTTCCTGCACTGGGAATACGGCGCGCGCGGCATGCGGCTCGCCCATGCCGGCACGCTCGGTGCCGACGGCAGCGGCGTGCTGCTCGCCGGCGCGGGCGGCGCCGGAAAATCAGGCACGGTCGTAGCCGGGCTGCTCAACGGGCTCGACAGTGTCGGCGACGACTATGTGCTGGTCGATCTTTCGAGCAGCGTGACTGCCCGGCCGCTATTTTCGGTGCTCAAGCAGGACCCGAAGGGATTTGTCCGGCTCGGACTGAAAGACCGACTGGGCAGCGACAGGCCGCTCAACTGGCAAGGCAAGCATGTTTTCCACATAGGGGATATCGCCTCCAGGCCGCTCCCCGGCACGCTGGACATCGTTGCGCTGATGGTGCCACATATCGGCGCTGGTGGGACAAGCTCGATCATGCCGATGTCGCTGAGGGACGCCATGATTGCGCTGGCGCCGTCGGGGATCGCGCAGATGCCGGGCGAGCGGGAAAGCGGCTTTCGCTTCTTCAGCGATCTTACCCGACTGCTGCCGTGCTACCGTCTGTCCCTGGGCACTGATCCCGGCGAGATCGCCGGCACCATTGCGGATTTCCTCGCGCGGGGCGCTTCGTGAAACTGAGCGTGATCATGCCGGTCTACAACCGCGAGCGCTATGTCGTCCCGGCATTGCGTTCGCTGCTCAGGCAACGCGACGCCGCCGATCTCGACATCATCGTCATCGACGACGGCTCGACCGACGGTTCAGCCGACGCCGTGCGCTCGATGATTGGCGGGAGCCCCTGCATCCGCCTGTTCCAGCAACAGAACGCGGGCGTGACCCGGGCCCGCAACACCGGGCTCAGGCTGCTCAAGCCGGACACGGAGCTGGTTTCTTTCCTCGATTCCGACGACATCTCGCCGGCCGGGCGTTTCGAGGCCGATGTCGAGCTGTTCCGGGAAGATCCCGGCCTTGAGCTTAGCTATTCGAGAATGATGCTGGTCGACAACATCGATGACGAGCGGCTGGAGCCGGCCGCGGACAGCTACCGCATCACCGTCCGCGGCATCCACTTGTCCTCGGCGATCTTCTCGCGCCGCCTGGTCGAGCGCATTGGCTGGTTCGACGAGGAGTTCGCCCAGGCCGAAGACACGGACTATCTGCTTCGCGGCTTCGAGATCGGCCCCCGATATGTGCTCCCCGAAACGGTGGCGCTCTATTACCGCCGGCATCCCGGCAACATGACCAGGCAGGAAGATGTCCAGTCGCGCGAGTTCCTGCGCGCCATCTACAAATCGATGAAGCGGCGCAGGGCCAACCCGTCGCTGCGGCCGATCGAGGGCATCTTCGAACTCGACAAGCTGACCGACTGGCGGTTCATGTGATGAGCGGATATGGCGTCGTCATTCCGGCCTTCAATGCCAGCACTACAATAGCCGAGACGCTGCGATCGGTGGCGGCGCAGACCGTTCGGGCGGAACTGGTCGTGATCGTCGACGACGGCTCGACCGATGACCTCGCCTCCGCGATCGTCGGCGCCGATCTTCCGGTCAAGCTGTTGCGGCAGGACAATGCCGGGCCAGGCAGCGCAACCACCCGAGGCATCGCGGCGCTGTCGACGCCGTTTGTCGCCACGCTCGACGCCGACGATCTGTGGCTGCCGACCAAGATCGAGGCGCAGCTCGCCTATCTCGAACGGTCTCCGCAAACTGCGGGCGTCTTCACCCATCAGCGCAATTTCCGTCATGACCAGCCCGATCTGCCCGACCCGCCCGCGACGCCTGGCTGGTCGCGCACGACGATGGTGATCCGCCGCGAGGTCACTGAGGCCGTCGGGCCGATCGTCGACCCGCCGGGCGGCCGCGGCGAGATGATCGACTGGATCGCCCGGGTGCGCGAAGCGGGCTTCGCCCTCGACATGCTGGATGAGGTGCTGGCGCTCAGGCGTATCAGGCCGGGCAGCCTGTCCTATGGGCGCGATGCCGCGCGCGATCGCGGCTATCTGGAGGTGGTGCGGGCGGCGATGCTGCGCCGGGCGCAAAGCAAGCAGGGCTCGGGCTGATGGCCAAGATCCGCGCCATCGGCCGCCGCTTTCCCGACTATGGCTGGTCCTGGCCCACAGGCGGGCTCGACCAGCTGCTCAAGGCGGCTCTGCTTCACGACGAGAATGCCGCCCGCGATCGCGCGGCAGCCTGGCTCGACGACAACGACATCGACCATGTCTCGTTCAGGGAGCATCGGCTGCTCGCGGCGATCTCCGACCGGTTCGGCCGCACGCTCGCCGGCCACGCCGCCTATCCGCGGCTCGTCGGCCTGCAGAAGATGCTCTGGACCAAGTCGCGCATGGCGATGCGCGAGGCCGAGCCGGTGCTGAAGGCGATGGCCGATGCCGGTTGCGCCGTCATGCTGATCAAGGGCGCCAGCCGCATCGCCGTCAACGTCTCGGCGCAGCGCGGCCGCGTCGCGCACGACATCGACATACTGGTGCGTCCGCAGGACATGGAAACTGCCTTCGACGTGCTGCACGGCCGCGACTGGCAGATCGCCACTGGCGTCAGCCCGCAATATCTCAGGACCAGGCTTGCATCGCTGCGCTCGATGAATTTCTACAAGGGCAATTACGGCGACATCGACCTGCACCAGCTCGCCTATGACGGCTCGCAGCAGAGCGCCGAGGACGACCTCGCGATCTGGCGGCGGGCGGTCCCGGCCGAGTTCAGCGGCGTCGCCGTGCTGGTGCCGTCGCCCGCCGACCGCATCGCGCTCGCCATCGCGCATGGCGGCCTCGACGCCCACACCCACAGCGACTGGCTGGTCGACTGCGCGGTGGCCATCGAGGGCGCCGACGTCGACTGGGACGTGTTCCTCGACATTGCCGCCAGGCGCGGTCTGGCGGTCGCCGCCGCGGTGGCGCTGTCCTATCTCGCGCTGGAGATCGGCATTGCGGTGCCGGACGAAGTGCTGGCACGGGTAATGGAGATGGCCGACCGCCGCGGTATGTCGCGCTGGTCGTCCGTCCTGCAGGCCAAGCCGCGCACCGACTTCGGCGGGCTGACCTGGCTGTCGCGCGGATTTGCCAAGCAGCTTCGGCTGCAGCGCAAGAAGGGAAGATTGCGGCAGGCAGAGCCCGACGTCGTCTGGCGCGGCAAAGCCACGACAGCAGGAAAAACCGCCGAGGCCGCTCCCTTCGTGCTTTCGCAGGGCATAGCCGGTCCGCCGGGCGCCGCGCGGGAAATGATGCTGGACGTCGTCGTGCGGATTGCCGTGCCGCCGGTGCGGCGGCGTATCGAAATGGAGATCAATGCGGCCGACCGTCACGTCGCGCGGTTGCGCTCGATGGCGATCAGCCGCGCCGGTGGCGAACGGACCTTGCGCTTTCGCGGCAAGGTGAAGCTCGACCAGACGGTGCAGGGTCTGGTCCTCGAGGCGCGACCGTCGCGACAGTTCCGCGTCTGGGACAACGAGCAGGCCGTCGCCACCTATGGCGCGCTGCCGTTCCAGCTCATTTCGGCAAAATTCTCCCCCGCCGACTGAGGCACCGGGCTCTCACACCCCGTAGCGCTCGGTGCGGATGAGGTCGGCCGGCATGTCGGCATCGATCAGCGCCTGGGCGGCGGCCGAGACGAAGGCATTCGAACCGCAGACGAAGGCGAGCGTCGGCGCCTTGGGCAGCCGCTCCATGGCCTGCACCATCATCGCCGCGTCGACGCGCCGGGAATAGTCCGACGGCCGCTGGGCCGGCTCGCGCGTCAGCGTCAGCACAAGGTCGAAACCGTCGCGCCGGTCGTCGAGGCGGATCAGCTCGTCGCGGAAGATCACCTCGTCCCAGACCCGCGCCGAAAACACGAGCGCCGCCGGCGCGGCCGATTTCTGCAGGGCGCGGTGGCGCACCATCGCCATCAGCGGCACCACGCCGGAGCCGCCGCCGACCAAAAGGATCGGCCCGCCATCGCTGGCCGACCAGATGAAATGGCCGCCGAGCGGCCCGCGCAATTCGATCTCGTCGCCCACCGCCGCCACCTCGTGGAAGAAGGGCGACACCTCGCCGTCCTCGAGCCTCTCGATCGCCAACTCGATCGTCCCGCCGCTCTCCGGCGCCGAGGCGATGGAGTAGGAGCGGCGCGCCTGATAGCCGTCCGGCGCCGTCAGCCTGACGTCGACATGCTGCCCGGCCTGGTGGGCGAAAGGCCGCGACAGCCTGAAGAAGAAGCTCGTGACACGCGGCGTGCGTTTCTCGATGCGCACGATCCTCGCCGTCTGCCAGGGCGATTGCGCGGCCGATGCCTGGCTCATGGATCGCCCGAATAGCGCTGCTCGCGCCACGGGTCGCCATAGATATGGTAGCCGCGCAATTCCCAGAAGCCCGGCTCGTCGCGCTCGGTGAACTGCAGCCCGTTCAGCCATTTCGCCGACTTCCAGAAATAGAGATGCGGCACCAGGAGCCGCGCCGGTCCGCCATGGTCCGGCGTGATCGGCTTGCCCTCGTAGAGCAGAGCCACCATCGCCTTGCCGTCGAGCAGATCCTTGGCCGGCACATTGGTGGTGTAGCCGTCGAACGACAGCGCCAGCGTGTAGGCGGTCGGCGGCGCGATGCCGGCATCGGCGAGGATGTCGTCGACCAGCACGCCTTGCCAGGCGGTGTCGAACTTGGTCCAGGCGGTCACGCAATGGATGTCGCGCGTCATCCTGGTCAGCGGCAGCGCGTTGAACTCGGTCCAGTTCCATTTCTTGATCGGGCGAGGGCCGTGCTTGAGGGTGAACGACCAGTCCTCGGTGCGCACACGCGGCGTCGGCCCGGCCGACAGCACCGGGAAGCCCTGCTCGAGATACTGGCCCGGCGGGATGCGCGCGTCATGGTCCGTGGGGGGACGCCGTCCGGAAACGAAACCGCGGGTGACCATCAGCACATCCCTTTGCGTCGGCCGCCTGCCGGCCCAGCGCAATGTTCTCGAAGATGTCGCGGCGGGCAACAGAAAAATGCCGGCGGCAGGCCCTGTGGCTGGCCTGTCGCCGGCGCCAGGCCTCAGCCTGCGGCGAAGGGCACGGCGACGAAGATCTGCGCGTCGCCGCGGTCGACGAGCAGCAGCACTGACTTGCGGCCGGACTTGCCTGCCTCGGCGATCGCCTGGTTCGCCTGCCTGGCGCTCTTCACCGGCGTCCGGTCGACGGCGACGATGACATCGCCCGGCTCGAGGCCGGCGGCCGAAGCCGCCTTGTCCGGATTGACGCGCTCGACCAAAGCGCCGCGCTGATTGTCGGCCAGGTTCAGCTCCTCGCGGACATCGGGCGTGATATCGGTGAGGCCAAGGCCGAGAGACGGCACGCGCAGGCCTTCGCCGGTCGACGGCTTGCCGCCCTTGTCATTGGCTGCGGTCTGGGTGTCTTCCGCATTGCGGCCGACATCGGCGGAAATCTGCATGGTCTTGCCGTTGCGCCAGACATCGAGCGTTTCCTTGGCGCCGGGCGAGACGTCGGCGCCAAGGAAACGCTCGATGTCTGGCGCAACGGCAAGACCATGCAGATTTCCGCCGATGTCGGCCGCAATGCGGAAG
>NZ_RZOS01000579.1:0-3050 GCF_004022605.1 Mesorhizobium sp. M4B.F.Ca.ET.089.01.1.1 | reverse complement strand
GCGTCGAGGCCTATGCCGGCAACTACGCGATCTGGCGCAATGCCAAGCAGATGGGCGAGGACGCCGAGCCGGTCGATGTCAGCGACGCCGACATGCGCTCGCTCGCCGCCAGGGCGCGCGCCGGCGACGGCCCGGAGCGCCAGGCCTACCGCAAGGCCGGCGAGGCGCTCGGCTTCGGCCTCGGCAGCCTGTTCGCGCTGATCGACCCCGCTCCCGTCGCCATGGTCGGCGTCAGCGCCGCCGCCTTCGACCTGATCGAGCCGGCGCTGCGCGAGGCGATCGCCCAGACCGCCGGCGGCCAGCATTCGAAGTCGATCTCCTTCGACACCGAGCCGAACGAATTGCCGCTCATCCGCGAAGGCTGCGCCATGCGCGCACTGACCTTCGTCGACCAGGAGATTTTCGCGCCGGGCGTGCAGGTGAAAGGCGGCGCCACCGGGAAGAACGTGGCCTGAGCGTCAATCTTCCCTGATCGCGTAGCCCGCGCCGCGGATGGTGCGGATCACGTCAGGCATGCGGCCATTGTTGACCGCCTTGCGCAGCCGGCCGACATGCACGTCGACCGTGCGCTCGTCGATGTAGATCGTCTCGCCCCAGACATTGTCGAGCAGCTGGCTGCGCGAGAACACCCGGCCGGGATGCCGCATCATGAATTCGAGCAGCCTGAATTCGGTCGGACCGAGCCGGATCTCGCTCTTCTTGCGATAGACACGATGCGACTCGCGATCGAGCACGATGTCGCCGACCTTCAGCATGCTGGACAGGACTTCCGGCTTGGCGCGGCGCAGCAGCGCCTTGACGCGCGCCATGAACTCCGGCGTCGAGAACGGCTTGACCAGATAGTCGTCGGCGCCGGTGGAGAGGCCGCGCACCCGGTCGCTTTCCTCGCCGCGCGCCGTCAGCATGATGATCGGCAGCCGCTCGGTCTCCGGCCGCATCCTGAGACGCCGGCAGAGCTCGATGCCGGAAACCGCCGGCACCATCCAGTCGAGCACCAGGAGGTCGGGCACGTTTTCCTGCAGCCGGATTTCGGCCTCGTCGCCGCGTGTCACCACCTCGACCTGGTAGCCTTCCGATTCAAGATTGTAGCGGAGCAGCACCCCCAGCGGCTCCTCGTCCTCCACCACCATGATGCGTGGCGCGATCATCGGCCCGTCACCCTTCTTCTCAGGCCGCCGGCGCCGACATCGCCGTCTCGTCCAGCTTCGGACGATTGGCGGGCAGTTGCTGGCCGGTCAGCACGTAGTAGGCGTTCTCGGCGATGTTGGTGACATGGTCGCCGATGCGCTCCAGATTCTTGGCGCAGAACAACAGATGCGTGCAAGCGGTGATGTTGCGCGGATCTTCCATCATGTAGGTCAAAAGTTCGCGGAACACCGAGGTGTATTTGACGTCGATGCGCTCGTCGTCATTGCGGAGCTTGGCAAGCGCCGCGGCATCCGCGGCGGCATATTCCTCGATGACCCCCTGCACCTGGATCAGCACCAGCTGCGCCATGCCGTCGATCGAATGCGAAAGGTCGCGCGGCGTGACGCTGAGACCGACGGTGCCGACGCGCTTAGCGATGTTCTTGGCGAGGTCGCCGATGCGTTCGAGGTCGCCCGCCATGCGGATCGAGCCGACCACGGCGCGCAGATCGTTGGCCATCGGCTGCCGTTTGGCGATCAGCGTGATGGCGCGGTCGTCGAGCTCGCGCTGGCGCGCGTCCATGATGGCGTCGTCGGACACCACGCGCTGCGCCAGGGCGTTGTCGGAATTGAGCAGCGCGCGCGTCGAGCCGGCGACCATCGAGCGGGCAAGGTCGCCCATGTCGGAGATCAGCTTGCTGATCGCGCCGAGATCCTCGTCGAAAGACGCAACCGTATGATGTTCACCCATGATCCTGTCCTCGTGCTTGGAAATCAGCCGAACCGGCCGGTGATGTAGTCCTGGGTGCGCTTGTCGTCGGGGTTGGTGAACATCTTGTCGGTGGCGCCCTCCTCGACCAGGTAGCCGAGGTGGAACATCGCCGTGCGCTGCGACACGCGCGCCGCCTGCTGCATCGAATGGGTGACGATGACGATCGTGTAGTTCTGGCGCAGCTCGTCGATCAGCTCCTCGACGCGGGCGGTGGCGATCGGGTCAAGCGCCGAGCACGGCTCGTCCATCAGGATCACCTCCGGCGAGACGGCGATGGCGCGGGCGATGCACAGGCGCTGCTGCTGGCCGCCGGATAGGCCGGTGCCGGGCTCGTGCAGGCGGTCCTTCACCTCGTTCCAGATCGCCGCCTTCTTCAGGCTGGATTCGACGATCTGGTCCATGTCGGCCTTGCGCTTGGCCAGCCCATGGATGCGCGGGCCGTAGGCGACATTCTCGTAGATCGACTTCGGGAACGGGTTCGGCTTCTGGAACACCATGCCGACCCGGGCCCTGAGCTCGACGACGTCGATGCTCTTGTCGTAGATGTCCTCCTGGTCCAGCGTGATCTTGCCGGTCACCCGCGCCGAATCGATGGTGTCGTTCATGCGGTTGAGGCAGCGCAGGAAGGTCGACTTGCCGCAGCCCGAAGGACCGATCAACGCCGTCACCTGGTTGAGGCGGACGTCGAGATTGACGTCGAACAGCGCCTGCTTCTCGCCATAGAACACGCCGACCTTGTCGCCGCGCATCTTGATCACTTCGTTCGACTTGGCGTTCATTTTGTCGCCCACTGCGTTTTCAAGAGACTGTTCGGTCATGATGTTCATACCAGATGCCTTCTTTTACCAGCGCCGTTCGAAGCGGCGCCTGAGCACGATCGCCGTGATGTTCATGGCCATGAGGAAGACGAGCAGGATGATGATCGCGCCCGACATGCGCTCGACGAAGGCGCGCTCTGCCTCGTTGGCCCACATGTAGATCTGCACCGGCAGCGCTGTCGCCGGATCGAATGGCGTCTTTGGATAGTCGGCGACGAAGGCGACCATGCCGATCAGGAGCAGCGGCGCGGTCTCGCCGAGTGCGCGCGCCAGGCCGATGATGGTGCCGGTGAGGATGCCGGGGGCGGCAAGCGGCAGGATGTGCTGGAACAC
>NZ_RZOS01000578.1:0-3065 GCF_004022605.1 Mesorhizobium sp. M4B.F.Ca.ET.089.01.1.1 | reverse complement strand
CCGAAAGGAGTTCTTCCTCGAAGACCGCGTCGACGAGACCCGCCGCTTTGGCCTCGTCGGCCGAAATCGGCGTTCCCGAAACGATCATGCCGAGCGCCTTCGCCGCGCCGACCAGGCGCGGCAGGCGCACCGTGCCGCCGCCGCCCGGCAGCAGGCCGAGCTTTACCTCGGGCAGGCCGAGCCTGGCGGCTTGGTCGGCGACGCGGAAATGGCAGCCGAGCGCCAGTTCCAGCCCGCCGCCCAGCGCCGTGCCATGGATGGCGGCGACTGTCGGCTTGGCGATGGTCTCCAGCAGCGCCACGATGGCGCGCAGCTCCGGCTGCTGCACCGGCTTGCCGAATTCGGTGATGTCGGCGCCGGCGACGAAGGTCCGCCCGGCGCAGGCGAGGACGATCGCCGTGACGGAAGCATCGTCGCGCAGGGCGGCCAGCGCCTCGAACAGCGGCTGGCGGACATGGAAGCTCAGCGCGTTGACCGGCGGATTGTCGATCGTGACCACCGCGACGCTGTTGTCCCTAGTGACGCTGACGAAACTGGACAAGCTGAACCTCCCGAAGATCGCTATTCACCGCGGGTTGCGGTTTACAGGGCCAGCCCGCCGATGAGAACCCGATCCGGCTCCTGGCCCAATCGTTGCCCCGCAAGCCCCGGCCCCGCCCGCCAGATTGGCAGGCCCGATACCGCCAGGCAACGCTGGCATGAACGCCGCCAGCGCTGTTACATGAGGGCAGCCTCGGTTATATATATGAGGATAGTCTCAGCTGGAAATATGACGATGGCCTCGGAAAAGGCGCCGCAACCGCGCGCGCCGCAACAGAAAAGAGGGCACGACCGCGTCGCGGCGCTGATGACGGCGGCGGCGGAACTGTTCGTCGAAAGGGGTTTTGACGCCGCCACGATGACCGAGATCGCCGCCAACGCGGGCGCGGCCATCGGCACGCTCTATTTGTTTTTCCCGACCAAGCAGGCGATGGCGCAGGCCATCCTGGAGGCGCATGCGGAAGAGCTGTCGGCCGAGCTCGACGCCTTGCGCGAGCAGACCGAGGCGATGCATGCGGCGACGATCGCCGACCAGCTGTTCGCATTGTTGGGTACGTTCATGGCTACGCACCCCGCCTATTCGGCGCTGCTCGACCTGCCGGGTGACGATCAATGGCGGCGCACGTTGCGCGCCCACCGCCGGGAGCAGATCGCCGCCCTGTTTGCTCAGGCCTATCCGCCCTTGCCGACCGAGCAGGCGGAGCGGCTGGCGGTGATCGTGCCGCAGTTGATGCGCATCCCGCTGAGCCTGGCCGGCGAGACGCGCATGCGCGACGACGTGCTGGACGAATTGCGACTGATGCTGAACAGGCATCTGGAGGCAGGTGAGGGCTAACGCGACGAGGTGCGCTCAGCGAACCGCCTTCTCGCCGCCCGCCGCCGTGATCACCCCGACGATGATCAGTCCGGTCAGCACCAGCCGCACGCCGGCGCTGACGCCGAAGGTGTTGAGCATGGTGAGCAGCAGCACCAGGAACAGGCCGGCGCCCCAGACGCCCGGCACATTGGCCTTGCCGCCTGCCACCGACGTGCCGCCGATGACCACGACCGCGATCGAGGCGAGCAGGTATTCGTTGCCGATGTCGACATTGGCGCCGCGGAAATAGCCGGCGAGCAGCGCGCCGTCTATGCCGCCCAGCGCGCCACAGAGCGTATAGGTGAGGAAACGGACGCGGCCGACATTGACGCCGGCGAGCCAGGCGGCGCGGATGTTCTGGCCGATCGCCAGCACCGAGCGGCCATAGATCATGCGCTGCAGCGCCGTTGCCGCGCCGACGGTGAAGACCACCGTCAGCAGCGCCAGCACCGGTATGCCGAGGATTTGCCAATTGGTGAAGTCGGCGAAGCCCGGCGGCGGCTTGATCTGGAGCCCGCGCCCATAGCTGATATCGATCGACTGGATGATGAAGCTCGCCGACAGCGTCGCGATGATCGGCGGGATCCTCAGCGCCCAGATCAGCAGATAGTTGGCCGCGCCGATCGCCGCGCCGCAGCCAAGCGCGGCAATCAGCCCGACGGCGATCATCGCATCATTGCCGTCCATCACCTTCATCGCCACGGCGCTGGCCAGCCCGATATTGGCCGGCAGCGACAAATCGACATTGCCGGGGCCGAGCGTGATGACGAACATCTGACCGACGCCGACGATGACGGTGAAGACGGCCAGCGACAGTGCCGCCGTGATCATGCCGCCGGCGCCGTAGCCGCCAGTGAAGGCGATGGTCGCCAGCCACACGACGAAAGCGCCGATGAAGGACCAGATCCAGGGTTTGGCGAGCATCGTCCGCAGCGAGGCCATCCTCACCTCTCCTTGCGGCTGATCAGCACCCGCGCCGCCAGCACGATGATCAGGATGGCGCCATTGGCCGCCACCTGCCAGTCGGGCGGGATGTGCATGAAGGTCAAGAGCGGCGAGGCGGCGAGCGCCAGCGTCAGCGCGCCGATGACGGCGCCGATCGGCGACACCCGGCCGCCGACGAACTCGCCGCCGCCGAGGATGACGCCCGCGATCGACAGCAGCGTGTAGCCATTGCCGATATTGGCGTCGGCCGAGGTGGTGATGCCGATCAGCGCCATGCCGGAGAGCACGCCGAACAGGCCGGTCAGCGCGAACAGCACGATCTTCGTCCGAAGCAGCGACCAGCCGGCGCGCCTAAGCGCCGCCGCATTGCCGCCGGAGCCGCGCAGTATGACGCCGTAGGAGGTGCGCATCAGCCCGATATGCACCACCGCCGCGATCACCAGCGCGGCGATGATCGGGAACGGAATGAGGGGCGGTTTGAAGGCCATCAGCGACAGCAGCCAGTCGGGCGCCTTGCCGCCTGGCTTCGGCAGGACGAGGATGGCAAGGCCTTGCCAGACGAAGCTCATGCCGAGCGTCACCACGATCGACGGCAGGTTGCGCAGGTGGATCAGCGCGCCAAGCAGCGCGTAGACGCCGATTGAGCCGAGCAGCACCGCGATGCCGACGAGCGGCGCATCCTTCAGCCAGGTCGCGGTGACGCAGCCGACGAAGCCGACGAAGG
>NZ_RZOS01000577.1:0-3089 GCF_004022605.1 Mesorhizobium sp. M4B.F.Ca.ET.089.01.1.1 | reverse complement strand
GTCGACCGCCGCTGGGACGATTTCGACCGCCGCTGGAGCGCCTTCGAGGATCGCGTCGACGCCGACCAGCGCCAGCGCTCGGACAATCCGGGCCTGTCGGCGCTGACCGACCGGCTCGAGCAGATCAGCACTGCCGTCAACAACCTGCCGGAATCGCTGTCGCTGCGCTCGCTGGAAGAAAAGGTGCGCACGCTTGCCGGCGCCGTCGACCAGTTCGCCAGCCAGCAGGGCAATCGCGCCAGCGATACGTTCGGCATGATCGACGAGCGGCTGGACGAGATCTCGCGCGCCATCGTCGCCTCGACCGTCGCCGCGCAGGCCAATGCCTTCGACCCCGAACCCTTCGAGCGCATCGAGAAGCGGATCGCCTCGCTGGCGCAGCAGATCGAGGAAGTCACCCAGGCCCAACCGGGCCGGGAGGTGATGGATCGGCTCAATCTCCTGTCGAGCCGCGTCGATGAGCTGGCCGCCCGCGCCAACCTGCCGGAGCAGGCGATGGAACGGCTCGGCAAGCAGATCGCGATGATCGCCGACAAGATCGACCACGCGCCGGCCATGCCCGACGCCGACTACATCTTCCAGGGGCTGGAACAGCGCTTCGACGCGCTGTCGGGGATGATGGAACGCCGGCAGGGCGACGCGATTGAGCAGGGCAACATGCTGTTTCGCGATCTCGAACGGCGGCTGGACGAAGTTGCCGACAGGCTCGACCAGCGCATGCCGCAGGCTGACAGCGCCGGCATCATGGACGCCATCGATGCCCGCTTCACCGCGCTCGCCAAGCGCCTGGAGACGCGCACGCCAGACCCCGCCAGCGAATTGGCGATCCGGGGCCTGGAAAGCCGGCTCGAAGACATCTCCAGCCGGCTGGAAACATCCGCCGCGCAGGTCGCCGGTATCGACCCGGCGCTGATCCGCAGCCTGGAGGCGCAGGTTTCCGGGCTTTCGGCGCATCTTACCAAGCCTGGCACGCCGCTGCCGGAATTCGAGGACATCAGCCCGCGCCTCAACGAGATCGAGAAGTCGCTGGCCGGAACGCGCGATTCGATCCTCAGCGCGGCCCGCGAGGCGGCCGAGAGTGCTGTGCGTTCGATGGCTGACACCAGCGCCAACACGGCGGCGGTCAGTGGCCTCGCGCAGGACCTCAAGACGCTCGAAGCTTTGACGCGCCGTTCCGACGAACGCAATTCGCGCACTTTCGAGGCCATCCACGACACGCTGCTCAAGATCGTCGACCGGCTGGGCTCGCTGGAGACCAGCGAGCCGGTGGAAGCCGTCAGCGAGCTCATCGATCCGCAGCCGATGGGCAAGCGCGCAGGACGCGGTTCCAAGATTGCGGTGCAGGATGCGCCGTCGATGGATATCGACCAGCCGCTGCCACTGGCCGGAGATATCGCGGATCTCGACACCCGCGCCGCCGCGATCCTGCGCAACGAACCGGTTGCGCGCGAAGAGCCGGCGCCACGTTCGCCGGCTGAAGCGGCCGCCGCCGCCGCCATGGCGGCGCTCGGTTCGGACACGATCACCGAAAAGAGCGAGAAGGCCGGCAAGAAGTCGATGTTCGGCGGACTGGCGCGCGCCTTCAGGGGCAAGAAGCAGGCGGAGACGCCGCCGCTCGCCGGTTCGGCGCCCGACGTCGACGCCCCGAGCGTCGACCTCGACGAACCGCTCGATCCGAAATTCGCCAACCGCCCGCTGGAACCCGGTTCCGGCGCACCCGATCTCACCGCCATCATGAAGCGCGTGCGCGATGAGCGCGGCCCGCCGGTCAAGCGCAACGAGAGCGATGCGGCAAAGTCGGACTTCATTGCCGCGGCAAGGCGCGCAGCGCAAGCCGCCGCCGCCGAGGCCGACGCGCTGAAGCGCCAGTCGACGATGGGCGGCCCGGTCAAGGCGCTCAGGATCGGCGACCTGCTCAAGGCGCGGCGCAAGCCGATCCTGATGGCAGCGGCCGCGATCATGCTGGCGCTTGCCGGCCTGCAGCTTGGCAAGGCCTTCTTCTCCGATCCCGCGCCGGTCGCCAGCAACGATTCCGCGCCGATCGTTGCCGCGCAGCCGGTGGAGACCGCTTCGCTCAATGCCGCGGCCGAACCGAAGACCAACGCCGCGCCGAAGATGGAGACCGCCGCCGAGGACGCGCCGGCGCGCGCCGTGCGGCAAGCGGAACCGGTGAAGGATGCGGCGCCGGCGCAGACCGCCGCCGCGTTGCCGATGGACGCAAATACGGTGATGGATGCCGCGCCCGCCGCCGCTGAACCGGCGCCGGCGCCGATGGTTTCGGCTGCGCCTGCCGCGACCACGGCACCAGCGCCGGATGTCACTGCCTCGGCGCCTGCGATGCCGGCTACGGATGCCGACGCCGACACCGCGCCGATGGCCACGGCGCCGGCCGCCACGCCGACGGTCCCCGACACCACGGGCGCTGTTCCGCCCGCCGGCAGCGCGCCCCAGGCCGCCGCGAAGATCGACATTCCGGCCGACGCCGGTCCGCCGGCCCTGCGCGACGCCGCCGCCGGCGGCGATGCCAAGGCATTGTTCGAGGTCGGCTCGCGCTATGCCGAATCGCGCGGCGTCAAGGAGGACATGAAGGCCGCGGCCAAGTGGTACGAAAAATCCGCCGAGCTCGGCTTCGCGCCGGCCGAATACCGCATCGGCAATTTCTACGAGAAGGGGATCGGCGTCACCCGCGACATCAAGAAGGCCAAGACCTTCTACCAGCTTGCCGCCGAACAGGGTAACGCCAGCGCCATGCACAATCTCGCCGTGCTGTTCGCCATGGCGGCAGATGGCGTGACCGACAATGAATCGGCGGCGCACTGGTTCCAGGCGGCGGCCGACCTCGGCGTCAAGGACAGCCAGTTCAACCTCGGCATCCTGGCGGCCAAGGGCGTCGGCATGAAGCAGAACCTGGAGGAATCCTACAAATGGTTCGCGCTCGTCGCCAAGACCGGCGACAAGGATGCTGCGTCCAAGCGCGACGAGATCGCCAATGCGCTGCGTCCGGAGCAGCTGGAGCGGGCGCGCGCCGCCACGGAATTGTGGAAGCCGAAGCCGATCGACCAGGCGGCCAACTCGGCCGACATCCCCGA
>NZ_RZOS01000576.1:0-3098 GCF_004022605.1 Mesorhizobium sp. M4B.F.Ca.ET.089.01.1.1 | reverse complement strand
ATCCGTACCCTGCTGGAGGAGACGCTGCTGAAGGCGCGCGCGTCAGTGCCTCCTCGGCCTCGCGGAAGATCGCCGGTTCCGGTCCGGTGAAGTTCCACACCCGCGCCTGCCGCAGCGTCTCCTCCAGCAGGGTACGGATCGATTGCGAGTAGGGCGCCAGCGTATAGGTGCCGAAATCCGCGATCCGCTCGCCGTCGGTCCTGATCAGCGCGACGTCGATATTGCCGTCAAGCACGGTGCCGGTCATCAGGCCGACGGCCCAGATTGGTTGCATGGGTTGCTAGTCCTCGTTGACCCGATCGCCCACCGTCTGGCGAAGCGCGGCGATTCCGCTGTTGAAATGACGTGTCGGATGGATCCGGTTGGTGAGCAAGGTCCAGGCCCTGCCTTTGTCGAAGTCGATCCACAGCCCAGTGCCGGTGAAGCCGGTATGGCCGATCGTGCCGGGGCTGCAGAGCCCGCCGCCCGACCAGCCGTCGTAGGCGCGCTCCCAGCCATGGGTGCGGGTGACCGACAGCGGCGTGCGCATCAGCGCGATCGAGGCCGGCGAGGCGCCGGAGCCGTCGAGCAGCCCTTGCGCGAAATCGAGGACCGAGGCGGTCGTGCCGAACAGGCCGGCATGGCCGGCGCCGTCCAGCGCCGAGCAATTGTCGTCATGCACCTCGCCTGAGAGCACGCGGTGGCGCCAGGTGCAGTCTTCGGTCGCTGCTGCCTGGTTCGGCGCGGCCGAGAAGGCGAAGCCCGGGCCGGAATCCATTGCGCGGATCCTCTTGCCCGACAGGCGCTCCATCGCGAAGCCGAGCAGGATGAAGTTGATGTCGGAATAGACCGGCATGCCGGCCTGCCATGCGCGCTGCAGGATGAAGGCGCGCAACAGGTCCGGATCGCGGCCATAGGTGTAGATCGGCGCGACGGCCGGAAACGGCGTCTGGTGGCCGAGGCACTGGCGAAACGTCACCTTCCGCTCCCACGCCTTCTCGTCATATTGGCGCAGGTCCGGCAGCGCCGAGATCAGCGGCGCATCGAGGTCGATGACGCCATCCTCCGCCAGCTTGAGAATGCGCGGCGTGGTGAAGATCACCTTGGTCAGGGAGGCGAGATCGAACCAGGTTCCTTCATGCATGGGCCTGGGTTCGGGCACGCGTTGGGCGAGGCCTGTTGCACGCACAACGCGGGCGCCGCCGCGCTCGACAATCCCTAACACGCCGCCCGGAATGCGGCCTTCCGCCACCGCGGTTTCGAGCGGCGCGAAGGCACGGTCGAAAAGATGGGCGAGGGCGGTCAATGCCGGCCTCCATCGGACAGGCAGCGATCCGTCCCACCCCCCTCTGTCCGGCCGGCCAGAGGGGGGTGCTGTCCCGCCAAGCCTGCGCATCTTTGAGCGCGATGCTTCACGCCTCGACCCTCACTCTATGGTCCGGCCCAAACACATCCCACTTTGCTGGCCCCGGTTCAAACCCCAGCGGCCGCACCAGCGACGGCACTTGCCGCGTGTCCAATTCGAAACGCTGGCGCCGCCGCTCGATGGTCGGCACCGCCGCGATGAGTTTCTTCGTGTAGGCATGCCTTGGCGCCGACAGCACCGACTTCGCATCGCCGATCTCGACGATCTGGCCGGCATAGATGACGGCGATCCGGTGCGCGATGCGCTCCACCACCGCCATGTCGTGCGAGATGAACAGATAGGCCAGGCCAAATTCGCGCTGCAGGTCGACCAGAAGCTCCAGCACCCTGGCCTGCACCGAGACGTCGAGCGCCGAAACCGCCTCGTCGAGCACGACGACGGACGGGTTGAGCATCAACGCGCGCGCTATGCACAGCCTTTGCCGCTGACCGCCCGAGAATTCGTGCGGGTAGCGCTCCAGGCTGTTTTCCGGCAGGCCGACCCGCTTCAGCAGCGTCGTCATCCTCGCCCGCGTCTCTGCATTCACGCGGCCGCCGCTGGCGATCACCGGTTCGGCGAGGATGCTCTCGATCGTCAGCCGGGGATTGAGCGAAGCATAGGGGTTCTGGAACACCATCTGGATCGGCAGCGCGCTCTGCCCGGCGGCGGCCTTGCGGACGCTGGCCGAAAAGCTGCCGCGCGTCGAGCGCACCAGGCCTAGCACCGCGCGCGCCGTGGTCGACTTGCCGGAGCCACTCTCGCCGACAATGGCCAGCGTCTCGCCCGGCATCAGCTCGAAATCGACGCCGTCGACGGCATGCACTGCGCCGGTGGCGCGCCCGAACAGGCCGCTCCTGACCGGATAGCGCACGACTAGACCGTCGACCCTGAGCGCCGGCTCGGCGTCAGGCGCCTTCTCGCGTCGGCCATCCGAGCGCGTCGCCTTGCCGCTGGCGAAATGCGGCACGGCGTGCAGCAGATGCTGGGTATAGCCATGCCGCGGATGGTCGAGGATCTGGTTCAGCTCGCCCTGTTCGACGGCCTGTCCGTTCTGCATCACCATCACCTTGTCGGCGATGCCGGCGACGAGGCCGATATCGTGGGTGATGAAGATCATCGACATGCCGGTCTCGCGCTTCAGCTCGGCGAGCAGCGCCATGATCTGTGCCTGCACCGTCACGTCGAGCGCCGTCGTCGGCTCGTCGGCGATCAGCAGGCGCGGATTGCAGGCAAGCGCCGTGGCGATCATCACCCGCTGCAGCATGCCGCCGGAAAGCTGGTTCGGCGTGTATTTCAGCCGCCGCGCCGCATCGGGGATGCGCACCCGGTCGAGCGCATCCTTGGCCGCGGCCATCGCCTGGCGGCCGGTTAGGCCGCGATGCAGGCGGAACGATTCGGCGATCTGCGTGCCGATGCTCAGCACCGGGTTGAGCGAGGTCATCGGCTCCTGGAAGATCATGCCGATCTCGGCGCCGCGGATCTTCGTCAGTTGCGGTTCGGCCGCGCCTGCCAGATCGAGCACGCCGCCGTCGCCGCACCTCAGCCGGATCGAGCCGCCGGTGATCTTGCCGCCGCCGAAGTCGACGAGCCGGTTGATCGACAGCGCGGTAACCGACTTGCCGGAGCCGCTCTCGCCGACGATGGCGAGCGTTTCGCCGTCGGCGAGATCGAAGCTCACGCCACGGACAATTTCATTGGCCTCGGCCCTGCGGCC
>NZ_RZOS01000575.1:0-3121 GCF_004022605.1 Mesorhizobium sp. M4B.F.Ca.ET.089.01.1.1 | reverse complement strand
CCAGGATGCTGTGGCTCGAGGATGTGCGCCAGAGCGTGACGATGCTGGACAAGCTCGCCGCCGCCCTCTTGTGGCGCTTTCCGCTGCGGCCACAGGATGCGGCGAAGCCGGCGGTGATCCTGTTCACCTCAGGCTCGGAGGGCACGCCCAAGGCCGTCGTGCTGTCGCACAAAAGCCTCTACGCCAACGCCATGCAGGCCGAGGCCCGCATCACCATCTCGCCCGCCGACATCCTGCTCAACGTGCTGCCGGTGTTCCACTCGTTCGGACTGACCGGCGGCACCATCCTGCCGCTGGTCACCGGCGTGAAACTGTTCCTCTACCCCTCGCCGCTGCACTACAAGATCATTCCGGAGATCGCGCGCAAGATCAGGCCGACCATCATGTTCGGCACCGACACCTTCCTCGCCAACTATGCGCGCACCGCCAAGGACGGCGACTTCTCCAGCCTGCGCTTCGTCGTCGCCGGCGCCGAGGCGGTGAAGCCGGAGACGCGCCGTGTCTACCGCGAGCGCTTCGACGCATCGATCATCGAGGGCTTCGGCCTGACCGAGGCCGCTCCGGTCGTCGCCGTCAACACCGCCATCCATGGCCGCGACGGCACGGTCGGGCGGGCCCTGCCAGCCATCCGCATGAAGCTCGAGCCGGTCGAAGGCATCGACGACGCCGGCCGGCTGTGGCTCGACGGGCCGAACATGATGATGGGCTACATGACCGCCGACCGGCCGGGCGAGTTGCAGCCGCTCGATGGCTGGCACGATACCGGCGACATCGTCTCGATCGACCGCGACGGCTTCATTACCATTCGCGGGCGCGCCAAGCGCTTCGCCAAGATCGCCGGCGAAATGGTGTCGCTGGGCGCCGTCGAGATGCTGGTGCAGTCGCTGTGGCCGGAAGAGCGCCACGCCGCCGTGGCGGTGCCGGACAAGAGACGCGGCGAGCGCATCGTGCTGGTGACCACGGCCGATGACGCCAGCGCGGAGGAACTGCGTGCCTTCGGCAAGAAGGCGGGCGCGGCCGAACTGATGGTGCCCAACGACATCGTCAAGGTGGAGGAGATCCCGGTGCTGGGCTCGGGCAAGACAGACTATGTCTCGACCCGCAGGCTAGCGATCGACCGGCTGGGTCTGAGCGCCGCGGCGTAGCGTGCTAGAGCGGTTCAGCGTTTCATGGAACCGCCGACCCGCTCTAACTATTTGTTTCTACGCGATTCCGGACGGAAAACCGTTACACACTTTTCCTGGAATTGCTCTAGCCGATGTCCGACGGCGGCACCTTCTCGCCTTCGCGCATGGCGCGCTTGGAATAGGCGCGCACGGAAAACGGCAGGAAGACGAGATAGCCGGCGACCGAGGCGGTCAGCGTGTACCAGGGATAGGTCATCAAAAGCAGGACGTAGAGCACGACGGCAAGGATCACCGGAAGCACCTTGTCGCCCGGCACCTTGATGCTCTTGCCAGAATGGACCGGCAGCCGGCTGACCAGCAGGAAGGCGACGAGTACGGTGAAGCCGGTGGCGACAAAGGCGGCGAGACGGGTCGGCTCGAGTCCCAGCCGCAGGAAATAGAGGTAGAGCGGCAGCATCACCAGCACCGCGCCCGCCGGCGCCGGCACGCCGACGAAATATTCGCTCTGCCACAGCGGCCGGTCGGCCTTCTCATCATCCAGCACATTGAAGCGGGCGAGCCGCAGGCCGCAGGCGATGGTGAACAGAAGTGCCGCGATCCAGCCGAACGAGCCGGCCTGGTCGAGCAGGAAGGCATAGAGCACCAGCGCCGGCGCCACGCCGAAATTGACGATGTCGGCCAGCGAATCCATCTGCGCGCCGAATTTCGAGGTCGCCTTCAGCATTCGCGCCAGGCGGCCGTCTATGCCGTCGAGGAAGGCGGCGAGCAGCACCATCACCACCGCCGGCTCGAAGCGGTCCTGGAAGCCGAAGCGAATGCCGGAGAGGCCGGCGCAGATGGCAAGCACGGTGACCAGGTTGGGCAGCACCATGCGCATCGGGATTTCACGGATGCGCGGACCGCCGCTGGCATGCGCCTCGAATTTCTTGAAGGGCGCGCCCACGGCTCAGGAAATCCTGACCAGCGGCGTCACCGCCGCGCCGCCGAATTCGGCAAGCACCGTCTCGCCGCCCACGGCCGTCTGGCCGACGGCGACGCGCGGCACGGCGTTCAGCGGCAGGAAGACGTCGACGCGCGAGCCGAAGCGGATCAGGCCGAAGCGCTCGCCGATGGCGATCGATCCGCCGGCCTCGGCCCAGCAGACGATGCGCCGCGCCACCAGGCCGGCGATCTGCACGGCGGCGACGGTGCCGTTGGGGCTATCGATGACCAGCCCGTTGCGCTCGTTCTCCGAGCTTGCCTTGTCGAGCTCGGCGTTGAGGAATTTTCCGGGCCGGTGCTCGATCCTGGCGATCCGGCCACGCACCGGAGCGCGGTTCACATGGCAGGAAAAGACGTTCATGAACACCGATATGCGGGTCATCTCGCCGGAGCCGAGACCAAGCTCGCGCGGCGGCACGGCGGGACCGACCGCCGAGATGACGCCATCGGCCGGGCTCACCACCAGCCGGTCGTCGACCGGGGTGACGCGCTCGGGATCGCGGTAGAAATAGATGCACCAGGCGGTGAGGATCAGCCCGATCCAGAACAGGATCGAGGAGAAGTAACCCAGAAAAAGCGTGCCCGCGGCAAAAGCGGCAATGAAGGGATAGCCCTCGCGATGGATCGGAACGAGCGTATTCTTGATCGTATCGACGATGCTCATGGAATGGGGGCAGTCCCTGTTTCAGGTCCGGCCTCAATAGCCGAAAGCCCCCCTGCCCGCAACGCAACAATGGGCGAGGCTCGGCGGGTCACCGGAGGCATGCATTTTTTTGCCTATGCTGTCGGAACTCGACCATGCCACTCGTCCTTGGCTAGACAACTCGCCCAGGGAGCCCGCCAAATGCCATCGCCGAAATCGTCTGCAATTGATGCCAATCTCATCACCGAGGGTCTCGCCTTCGGCGAGTCGCCGCGCTGGCATGACGGACGGCTGTGGGTCTGCAACTGGGGCACGGGCGAGATCGTCGCGGTGGATGCGGACGGCAACAGCGAAATCATGCTCACAATAC
>NZ_RZOS01000574.1:0-3122 GCF_004022605.1 Mesorhizobium sp. M4B.F.Ca.ET.089.01.1.1 | reverse complement strand
GACGATCTGGTGATAGGTCGCCGCACTGGCCAGCGCCTGGGCGCGGGCGGCGCTGAGCTGTGCCACGGCGGTCGAGCGCGAGGCATCGGCCTGGGCTACGTCGGTGCGCGTACCTTCGCCGACCTCGAAGCGCGAGCGCGCGGCGCGCGCCTGCTCGGTCAGGAACTGCAGGTTCTGTTCGGTGAGCACCGCCACCTGACGGTCGCGGATGACATCCATATAGGCGCTTGCCGCGTTGAACAGGATGTTTTCCTCGGTGTTGCGCAGGCTTTCGACCGAGGCCCGGACCTGGGCTTCCGCGGCCGCGACGTTGTTCCTGGTCTGGAACCCGTCGAACAGCGTCTGGTCGATCTGCACGCCGAAATTGCCGGTGGTCAGGCGCACACTCTGGTTGGTGCCGTTCAGATGGCTGCTCGAATAGTCGATGCTGCCGGAACCGGTAACGGTCGGGCGCCAGCCGGACTTGGCAATGGCCACGCCTTCGTCGGTGACGCGCACACCGGCGCGGGCGGAATTCAGCTGCGAATTGTTCTGGTAGGCCTTGGCAAGCGCGCCGGTGATGGTTTCCGCCGAGGCAGCCAGCGGCGAAAGCGCTGTCGCGGAAACCAGGATGGCGGCTAGAACAGTCTTGCGTACGGACGGCACGTAATATCCCTCATTCGTTTGCATGGGAACCGCGCCACGACAGTCGCTCATCCATGAGCAGCCGGCGCCGCGCTTCTATCGTTCCCCCGCTGACTGCCCCCGAGAATACATGGTTATGCGATCAGCAACGATTGTTCAAATGCAAGCGATCACGACAGCGCGTTCACTGCAAGGCAAAAACGCTCAGAATTCAAATGCGTGGGTACGTTCAAAGCCAGGTAGTGGCTTAATTGCCGCATTAAACGCGCGTCTGCCCGTTACAACCCCCCCTGCTTTGAAAAAGAGCCTGGCCACGCCCGAATTGCCCTGACCTTCCACGGCGACGAGACGACCTTCCTCCGCAAGCTGGTCGAGCAGCGCGGCAGGCACTTCCTCGACGCTGCCGCCGACGAAGATCACATTGTAGGGCGCCTTGGCGGCATGCCCCTGCGCCAACGGCCCGGTGACCACGGTCACGTTGTCGCAGGCCAGCGCCGAGAGCGCCGATCCGGCGATTTCCGCCAGCGCCGAATCGCTTTCCAGCGCAATCACGGAGCGGGCCAGCCGCGACAGAAGAGCGGCCGAATAGCCGGTGCCGCAGCCGACATCGAGCACCGAATCGCCGGCGCCGATCTCGGCCAGTTGCAAGAGCTTGGCCAGCGGCGAAGGCTCCATCAGATAGCGCGCGCCGCTGCCGTTGGCGCCGCTGGAGATGCGAATGTCCTCATCGATATAGGCAAGATCGCGCTGGCCGGCGCCGACAAAGCTCTCGCGCGGCACCGAAAGCATGGCATCGATCAACGGCGCGCTGGTCACGTCGGTGGTGCGGACCTGGCCATCGACCATCTTGACGCGGCGTTCGGAGAAATCAGCGCTCATCGTTCCAACCAATCCGCCCAACAAGGCCCGCCTGCCGCGCCACGACCGCGGTCCAATCCGACCGGAACGCCTGCTCCCCTAGGGAGCCCAGGCAACTGGAGGCCTCGCCCGGAATCGAACCGGGGTGCAAGGATTTGCAGTCCTCTGCGTAACCACTCCGCCACGAGGCCTCGTTGCTCCCGGCGTTCCGAGCGGACTCAATATGTTGGCGGTGAAAGGCCGTCAAGCGCCCGCGCGCCATTCCCGGCGCTTTCCTCATGCGAGCAGCGGACACCGTTTCCGATCGGTTTGCATGAGCGCGCAGGCTTCGCCTGTGACGGAGCCACCCGGCTTGCGCTGCGGCGGCGTGAAGCGCCCCAACGCTTTTTCACGCCCTGTTCGATTTCCGGGGCGAGGCCTCCAGGAGGTCTGCGAGAGGCCGGCAAAGCGACCGGCCAAATCAATCCGGACGGCGTCGGCGTTCCCACCATACGACGAAGCGGCGCCGGTGGCGGCGCACCATGGCGAATTCGTAGGAAAGCACGAGCAATCCGATTGGAATCATCCAGAAGCCCAGGATGGGCAAGAAGCCGAGAATGCCGCCGAGAATCAGCACGACGCCGATGGCGATCCTGAGTCCGCGCGAGCGCGGCATGGTGAACTCACGGCCGAAGACCGTGATTTTCCGTGCCGGTGCGTCGTCGCCTGCTGCAGTCATTTCGATCTCGGTTCCCATCGATTAAAGACATCGGCCGCCCAAGGCCGCAACGCCTTTCGCAGCCCTACGTTCCTTGCGGAACCGCTCATATGAGGAGCCCGGCCGTCGATTGCCAGAAAGCGCCATGCACAAAATGGCGGAAAAAAATGTGAAATGCTTCTTTGCAAAGCCGAAACGGGTTTGCTATAGGCTGCGCCACTCACACAAGAGCCTCTGTTCCCCGGTAGCTCAGTGGTAGAGCAACCGGCTGTTAACCGGTTGGTCGCTGGTTCGAATCCGGCCCGGGGAGCCATCTGCTAATCTTTTAGCTTGCTCGACATTCCCTCAACGCCTTGAAAATCCTATATAATCCGCACTCTGGAGCGCGCAAGGGCGCTCTTCATGCCGAGATTTGCTAATCATTCCGCTAAACAATTTGCCAATCATGCACTCCATCGGTATGTTGACTAAGACAACGTAATGGTTGGGCATACCGTGAACCTAATCCTACGAAACCGTACCTTTCATATCGTCCGCCGCGTACCGAAGCGCTACGCCCCAATCGAGCCCCGGAAGCAGGTATGGATTAGCCTGCACACCGACTCAAAAACCGTAGCGGAACAGAAAGCACCGACCGCATGGGCGCACATGGTTGAGGGCTGGGAGGCCAGCCTTGCTGGCGCAACTGACGATGCCGAGAGACGGTTTGCAGCGGCGAAGGAATTGGCCGCTGTGCGCGGCTACAGCTACCTGCCCGCTGATCGTGTCGCCCAACTCCCCCGCGAAAAGCTGCTTGAACGTGTAGAGTCGGCCCTGAAGCTCAATGGCGACGCCGCCGAGATTGAGGCCCGCGCCGTGCTCGGCGGCGCTCGCGAACCGGGGATTAAGATCAGCAAGGCGCTCGAACTGTACTGGACGTTCGCCAAGCAGGACACGCTAGGCA
>NZ_RZOS01000573.1:0-3143 GCF_004022605.1 Mesorhizobium sp. M4B.F.Ca.ET.089.01.1.1 | reverse complement strand
GCCGGTCGCGGCTGCCGACGATATGGGTTGAAAGCAGCCGTGCCGCCTCGTCGGCATCGCCTGCCCGCACGGCGGCCAGCACAGCATGGTGCTCGGCCCAGGCACGGCCAAGTGCCGCCTCGTCGCGCACCTCCAACCAGCGGGCGCGCGACAGCCTGGTCATCGCATCGCGTACCGCCCGGAACAGGAAGTCGTTGCCGGAAAGCCTGGCCAGCTCGATGTGGAAATCCATGCCGACGCGGTGCCATTCCTCGCGCGCTGTGGCGGCATCGCAGGAGTCCAGCATCGCCTCGATGAGGTCCACGGCACTCTTGTCCTCCAGGGCGCAGGTGATCCGGATAGCAGCCACCTCGACCGCCTCGCGATAGACGGCGATCTGCTCGAGCTCGGCGAGGTTGATGGGCGAGGCGGTCCAGCCGCGTCCGTCGCGGCAGATCAGGCCCTCGGTCTCCAGCCGCAGCAGCGCCGCCCTGACGGGGGTGCGCGAGGCGGCGAAGCGGCTTTCGATCCAGCGCTCGGTGAGGCGCTCGCCGGGCCCGATCTCGAGGCCGAGGATCATTTCGCGAAGCTGCCGTTCGACGCTCTGCATCTGCGACATGGCGGTTCCGTTGATAACGGTCGCATTGACAGCGACAAGGTTGAGGTTCATGACGGATACCAGCTTGGTATCCCAAATTGGCATCCGCAACAATCCCCCTGACCGGGCAGGCATGACATGAGCGAGCACGGCAGCGAACACGGCGGCTACAATGTTCACTGGCGACGCAATCTCGCCGTCTGTTTTGCCGGCTCGTTCAGCACGCTCATCGCCATGACCCTGCTGTTGCCCTTCCTGCCGCTCTATGTCGAGCAGCTTGGCGCCAAGGGCCATGCGGCGATCGTGCAATGGTCGGGCATCGCCTATGGTGCCACCTTCCTTGCGGCGGCACTTGTGGCGCCGCTGTGGGGACGGCTCGGCGACCGCTACGGCCGCAAGCTGATGCTGGTGCGGGCAAGCTTCGGCATGGCCATTTGCATGTCGCTGACCGGCATGGTCGAGACCGTTTGGCAACTGGTGCTGCTGCGTCTCCTGATCGGCTTTGCCGGTGGCTATTCGTCGGGCTCGACCATACTGGTCGCCATGCAGACGCCGAAAGAGCGTTCCGGCTGGGCGCTAGGCGTGCTGTCGGCCGGCATCACCGCAGGCTCCCTGGTCGGCCCGTTGCTGGGCGGCGCATTGCCGCCGGTGATCGGCATCCGCGCCACCTTCCTTTTGTCGGGCGGCGTCATCTTTCTCGCCTTCCTGGCGACCACTTTTCTCATCAAGGAGACCCCTCGCCCGCCGGCCGCCAAAACCAAAGCTGCGTCAAAGCCGAAAAGCGGCTGGTCGCAGATCCCCGACAAGCGGCCGGTCGTAGCCATGCTGGCGACCGGCATGCTGCTTGCCTTCGCCACCATGTCGATCGAGCCGATCATCACCGTCTATGTGCAGCAGTTGATCGAGGACCAGGGCCGGGTGACGCTGGTCGCCGGCGTCGTCATGTCGGCGGCGGCGCTCGGCGCCATCCTGTCGGCCTCGTGGCTGGGCAGGCTGGCCGACCGCATCGGCCATTGGAACGTCGTGATCGCGGCACTTGGCGTTTCGGCCCTGCTGTTGATCCCGCAGGCCTTCGTCACCGAGGGCTGGCAGCTGATCGGCCTGCGCTTCCTGATGGGCCTGGCGCTGGGCGGCCTGTTGCCCTGCATCACCAGCGTCATCCGCCACAACGTTCCCGACGGCGTCGGCGGCAACGTGCTGGGCCTGTCGATTTCGGCGCAGTATGTCGGCCAGGTGGCCGGGCCACTGCTCGGCGGCTTCGCCGGTGGCCATTTCGGCATGCGCTCGGTTTTTCTGGGCACGTCGGTGCTGATGGCCGGCGGCGCGGTCTACAACTGGATTGTCCAGTCGCGGCGGGCAAGGCATATGGTGCTGGAACCCGGCAAGCCCTGAGCGGCCTGCGTATCGCTCGCTACGACGGAGACATCCATGAGCTTGGCCGAACACCCGGCAAAAACCGGCAGCCGCATCCTCGTTCTTGCCGGCGGCCTTTGCGGCGCGGCGGGCGTGGCGCTGTCGGCCGCGGCGGCGCATCTCGGCGGCGCCTTCGTCGGCACGGCGGCGTCCTTCCTGCTGATGCATGCGCCGGTCTTCCTCGCCGTCGGGCTGATCGGCGCCGGCCGCCCGTTGCGAATTGCGAGCCTGCTCCTGCTTGTCGGTCTGGTGCTGTTCTGCGGCGATCTTCTCGCCCGCGACTTCCTGGGATCGCGGCTGTTCCCGATGTCGGCGCCGATCGGCGGCACCTTACTGATCGCCGGCTGGCTGGCGATGGCGGGATCGGCGCTGATCCAGAACCGGCCCTGAGGTCGGGAATCAGTCCTGCCGGCGCTTGCGTCTTGCCACCAGTCGCGGTTGCGCACCGCCGGCCTCGTCAGGCGCCGCCGTTCGGGCCGGTCGCTAGCGGGTGAGATGCCCCAGTAGTTGCGATAGATGTCCTCGAACAGATGGCTTATCGGATGCATGACTGTTCTCCCGAAAATTGAATCGATCCAATCGATCGATGCAGAAAAGCGGATCGGTCAGCCGCGCTTACGATCCACGATAAAGCGCAGCTCGCGCTTCCATGGACTTGCCTTGCCGCGGCGCTTTTCGCTGAGCGTAGCCGAGGCAATGCCCCAATCGTTGCGGTAGACGTCCTCGAACAGAAAGTTGACCGGATGCATGGCACCCTCCTTTTCAACTTGCTCCATCGGCCGAATTGCCGATTGGATCGATTCAAGAATACGCCGCCAGGCGATGAAGTCAAGCAATATTTGAATCGATCCAAAAAAATGATAGATGGACCGGAGATCGATCCCCGTCCATGTATTGCAGCGCTAGAGGTTCGGAGAACTGACATGGCAGCACTCGTCGAAGGCCAGGCACGACCCATCCGGCTGGCCGATATCGCCAAAGCCGCCGGGGTCTCGCACGGCACGGCCTCCAACGTCTTCAGCCGCCCCGAGATCGTGCGCGCGGAAGTGCGCGAGCGGGTAAAGGCGGTGGCGGAAGCGATGGGTTATGCCGGTCCCGACCCCAAGGGCCGGCTGCTGCGCGCCGGCAAGGTCAACGCCATCGGCGTCTGCAC
>NZ_RZOS01000572.1:0-3157 GCF_004022605.1 Mesorhizobium sp. M4B.F.Ca.ET.089.01.1.1 | reverse complement strand
GACCACCCTCAGATCGGAACAGGACAATGGCGAGCGGCTGCTGGCCGGCGACATCCGTGCGCTGCGCAAGGCGCGCGGGCTGACGCTGGCCGAGATCGGCCTGAAACTCGGCCGTTCCGTCGGCTGGGTCAGCCAGGTTGAGCGCGGCCTGTCGGTCCCTTCGCTCGGCGACCTCAGGGCCTTCGCCGAACTGTTCGGCGTGCCGCTCAGCCTGTTCTTCGGCCACGACGTGCCTTCCGAGAAGGAGCGCGGCGTGGTCGTGCGCGCCGGCAGCCGGCGCTCGCTTGGCACAAGCGAATCCGGCCTCGTGGAGGAGCTTCTGTCACCTGATCTCGGCGGTAGCTTCGAGATGTTGCGGTCGGTCTTCGCGCCGGGAGCGGAACTGAAGACCGAGGCGCGCCGCCCGACGGAAGAAGCCGGCTATGTCGTGTCGGGTGTTTTCGAGATCGAGATTGCCGGCGTCTGGCACCGGCTCGGCGAAGGCGACAGCTTTCGCTTCGAGGGCAAGCCGTTCCGCTGGCGCAATCCGGGCGCCGAGCCGGCGGTGGTCATCTGGGTGGTTTCGCCACCGGTCTATTGATTGAAGGGGAAGAACATGGCGGGTTTGCCGAGCACGGCACGCGTGGTGATAATCGGAGGAGGTGTCGTCGGCGCCTCCTCGCTCTACCACCTCTGCAAGGCGGGCTGGACCGACTGCGTGCTTCTGGAAAAGAACGAGCTGACCTCGGGCTCGACCTGGCATGCCGCCGGCAACGTCCCGACCTTCTCATCCTCATGGTCGCTGATGAACATGCAGCGCTATTCGACCGAGCTCTATCGCGGGCTTGCCGAAGCAGTCGACTATCCGATGAACTACCACGTCACCGGCTCGCTCAGGCTCGCCCATTCGAAGGAGCGCATGCAGGAGTTCCAGCGCGCCAAGGGCATGGGCCGCTACCAGGGCATGGACATCGACGTCGTCGGGCTCGACGAGATCAAGCGCCGCTATCCGTTCATCGAGACGCATGAGTTGAAAGGCGCGCTCTACGACCCGAGCGACGGCGACATCGATCCGGCGCAGCTGACCCAGGCGCTGGCCAAGGGCGCGCGCGACATGGGCGCCAGGATCATCCGCTTCTGCCCGGTCACCGGCGTGCGCCGCGAGAACGGCGAATGGGTGGTTGCGACGCCGCAAGGCGACATCCGCTGCGAGATCATCGTCAATGCCGCCGGCTACCGCGCCGCCGAGGTTGGAAAAATGTTCGGCCGCGAGGTGCCGATGATGGTGATGAGCCATCAATACATATTGTTCGAGGAAATCCCCGAGCTTGCCGCCTGGACCAGGGAACAGGGCAAGAAACTGCCGCTGCTGCGCGACGTCGACACCTCCTACTATCTGCGCCAGGAAAAGAGCGGCATGAATCTCGGCCCCTACGAGCGCAATTGCCGCGCGCACTGGGCGACCCACAACGACCCGATGCCCGAGGATTTTTCCTTCCAGCTCTTCCCCGACGATCTCGACCGGCTGGAGCACTATCTCGCCGACGCAGTCGCCCGGGTGCCGATCCTTGGCACTGCCGGCCTCTCCAAGGTGATCAACGGACCGATCCCCTACGCGCCGGACGGCAACCCGCTGATCGGCCCGATGCCCGGCGTGCCGAACGCCTTCGAGGCCTGCGTCTTTACCTTCGGCATCGCCCAGGGCGGCGGCGCCGGCAAGGTGCTGGCCGAATGGATCACCGAGGGCCAGACCGAATGGGACATGTGGTCCTGCGACCCGCGCCGCTTCACGTCCTTTGCCGCGGCGCCCGACTATTGCGTCGCCAAGGGCATGGAGATCTACGGCAACGAATACGCCATCCAGTTCCCGCGCCATGCCTGGCCGGAGGGGCGCAACCGCAAACTGTCGCCGCTGCACGATCGCATCAAGGCGCTCGGCGGCCAGTTCGACGCCTATAATGGCTGGGAGCGCGCCACCTGGTACGCGCATCAGGGTGACGACACATCGGAGCAATCGACGCTGACCTTCCGCCGCGACGGACCGTGGCAGCACCGCGTGCGCGAGGAATGCCTGGCGGTGCGCGACGCCGCCGGCATCCTCGACCTGCCCGGCTTCTCCCGCTTCAATCTCGAGGGCCCGGGCGCCGCCGACTGGCTGGCGCTGCAGGTCACCGGCCTGGTGCCGAAGCCCGGCCGCATCGGCCTCGTCTATTTCTCCGACGACAAGGGCCGCATCGTCACTGAAATGTCGGTCGTGCGCCACGGCGAGGAGCAGATGACGCTGATCACCGCCGCGGTCGCCCAGTGGCACGATTTCGAATGGCTGAAATCGCGCATGCCGAAAGACGCAGCCTTCACCCTGACCGACCGCACCGAGGACTATTCGACGCAAATCCTCGCCGGCCCCAAGTCGCGAAAAATCCTTGCCGAGGTCTGCGCCGCCGACCTGACGCTTCCGTGGCTGACGCATCAGGAAACGACGATCGCCGGACGCTGGGCGAAGCTGGTGCGCGTCTCCTTCGCCGGCGAGCTCGGCTGGGAGATCCACACCAAGGTCGCAGACACGGCGACGGTGTTCGATGCTGTCTGGGCCGCCGGCCAGAAGCACGGACTGAAGCCCTTCGGCATGTACGCGCTCGATTCCCTGCGTCTGGAAAAGGGCTACCGCGCCTGGAAGGGCGACCTTTCGACCGACTATACGATCCTGCAGGGCGGGCTGGAGCGTTTCGTCAAATGGGACAAGCCAGACTTCCGCGGCAAGGCGGCACTGCTCAACGAGAAGCAGCAGGGCGTGAAGAAGCGTTTCGTCACCCTGGTCGTCGAGAGCCCCGGCGAATGCGACGCGCCCTATATGTCGACGCTCTGGCATGACGGCAGGGTCGTCGGCGAGACGACATCGGGCGGCTATGGCCACCGGGTCGAGAAGTCGATCGCGCTCGGCATGCTGCGCGCCGATCTCGCCGAGCCCGGCGCCTCGGTCGAGGTCGAGATCTTCGGCGACCGCTTCAAGGCCGTGGTGCAGAAGGACGAACCGCTCTGGGACCCGAAGAACGAAAGACTGCGGACATGAAATCAGTGATCCTCACCGACGGCGGCATGGGCCAGGAACTGGTCCGGCGCAGCAAGTCCGAGCCGACGCCCTTGTGGTCGGCCAGGGTGCTGATCGACGAACCGGACC
>NZ_RZOS01000571.1:0-3167 GCF_004022605.1 Mesorhizobium sp. M4B.F.Ca.ET.089.01.1.1 | reverse complement strand
CCGGCCCGCTTCCTGCAACGCTTGTGATTGGCGAAATCGTCGATGGCAGCGTCTTTCTCCCCGTCACTGTACGGTGAGAACCGAGATCGCCGTGGTTCGGGCGACGTGCCCCAGCCGGCGATATCAGATCAGCGAATCCGTCCAGAGCACAATGTCCTTCGCCGCCTGGCCGAAGGCGTTGTCCAGAGCGTTGACGTAGGCGGCGTTGCCGCCGCCCGAAACCGGCGCGCTCGTGGTGAAGCTCTTGGCGGCGCGGACTTCGCCATTGCGGTCGTTGAGGATGCGCACGAACAGCTCGACCTCGGCATGCTCGCCGCCATTGACCCGGACTTCGAAGGAACGGACCTCGGCGATGATCTGGTAGTCGATCGCCAGCCCCTCGCCCGGCTTGCCGACGCCGGCGAAGCTTCCGGAGCGCTGGAAGGTCTCGGCCAGCCTCGCCTGCACGATGAGCGGCAGCCGGTCGGCCCATTGCGCGCCCTTGAGGTACTGGATCGAGCCGTCGCCCGGCTTGATGACGATGTTCTGGCTGTCCAGCGCCTTGAGCGCGGAGGGCTGGGCGATCAGGATCTGGCGACGGCTGCGGCCATGGGCGTCCACTGACGGTGCCGACAACTCGAACGTGTCGAGCGGCGCCGGCTTGGCACCGAGGGCCGCGCAGCCGGCGAGCGAAAGCGCAAGCAGCGCCGCAGCCGATGTCAATCCAACCGACTTCACCCAAACCGACGTCACACGCGATCCCCGTTGTCCCCAGATCGTAAGATCAACCCGCAATTGCGGCTCATGTTCTTGCTGTGGGCGCAGGCCGAAGTCAACGCCGCACCCTGCCGTCATATTGCCGGACCTCGCCCTCGCCGCCCGACAGGATACGCCCCGGGTTGCGGCTGAGATCGGTCACCGCTTCCTCGATGCGGTTGATCGAACGCCGGCTGTCCTGGACCAGCGCCTCGACATTCTGCAGGCCCTGGCCGGAGAAACGGGCGAGATTGTCGGTGATGGTGCCGAGCCGCGCATTCAGTGTGTCGGCGACCTGCTTGAACGATTTCAGCGTCTCACGGGCATCCGCCATGACGCCGTTCGCCTCGCCCGAGCCGAGCAAGTTGTCGACCTTGGCCAGGATGCCGTCGACGCGCACCGAGGCATCGTTGAGCCGCTGCGCCAGCTGTTTGGCGTCCTTGATGGTGTCGTCGATATCGTCGGCGCGGTTGGCGAACTTGTTCGTGACCTTGGCAATGTCGGCGGCGGCCTGATTGGCGTTGTCGCTGGCCTTCTGGATGTTGGCCAGCGCCGTGCGCACCTCGGCCGGATCGATGCCGTCGAGCACGCCGTTGACCTTGTCCAGCGTGCCTTGCGTCTTCTGGGCGAAGTCGTTGATCGAGCCGACCGCCGTGTTGACGTTGTTGATGACGGTATCGAACTGCTTGGAGGTTTCCTTCAGGTTGCCGGTGACCGTGTCGACATTGGCGACGATGTTCTTGATCTGGTCCTTGTCGACGGCGTTGAGGAGGCCTTCGGCGGCCTTCAGGGTGCCGTCGAGCTTGCCCGAGACACCCTTCAACTCGTCCGACAACGCACTCACGCTGGACAGGAACTTGTCGATGCCGTCGGAATTCTTGGCCAGCGCGTCGGAAAAGGTCTGCACGTTCTTGACCGTATCGGTCAGCGGCCCGCGCACGTCATGGGTGAACCCTTCGAGATCGGAAAGCACCTTGTCGGCGCGGGTAAAGATGGTCTGCGCGGTCTGCAGGAGGTTGGTGACCGCGGATGGATTGGCGACGATCTCGGCGTCCTTGCCTTCCTTCTCGGCCAGGTCGAGAAGGTTTTCCTCATTCAGGTTGGCGCCCTTGAGCTCGATATTGGCCTGGCCACTGAGGCCGGCAATGCCGATATCGGCCTGCGTCGACTTGGTAAGCGGCGTCGTCCGGCCGATTTCGGTGCTGGCGATCGCGGCGGCCGGATCGTTGGGCGCGATATAGACGCGCTTGACCACGCCGACCTTGACGCCGTTGAACAGCACCAGGCTGCCGGGGCCGAGGCCCGAAGCCGAACCTGGAATGCGCACCAGCAGCACGGCCGTCTCGCCCCTGTCGCCGATGGCGGCGGTCCAATAGACAAAGGCGAAGGCCGCAACAATCGCGGCCAGAGTGAAGATGCCGACAATGACGTAGTTGGCTCTTGTTTCCATTGCCTCACTTATGACTATGCGCGCGCCGCAAGATCAAGTTGCCGGGCACGTTTTCCGCGGAAATAGGATTTGACCCAAGGCTCCTCGCTCTTCAGCATGTCGTCGATCGTACCTTCGACCAGCACTTTCTTCTTGCCGAGCACCGCAACGTGATCGCAGGCCGTGAACAGCGTGTCGAGGTCGTGCGTGACCATGTAGACGGTGAGATCCATGGTGTCGCGCAGCTTGACGACGAGTTCGTCGAACTCCGCCGCGCTGATCGGATCAAGCCCCGAAGTCGGCTCGTCGAGAAAGACGATGTCCGGGTCCAGCGCCAGCGCGCGCGCCAGCGCCGCGCGCTTGATCATACCGCCGGAAAGCTCGGAGGGGAATTTCTGCGCCGCGTCGGGCGGCAGGCCGACCAGCTCGATCTTCAGCAGCGCCAGCTCGTCCATCAGCTTCCTCGGCAGGTCGAGATATTCCCGCATCGGCACCTGCACGTTCTCCTGCACCGTCAAGGCTGAGAACAGCGCGCCGTGCTGGAACAGAACGCCCAGCCGCATGTCGACGCGCAGGCGCTCGATATCGCTTGCCTTGTCGACGTCGACGCCGAACAGCTTGATCGTTCCCGATTGCTTGGGCATCAGCCCGAGGATGGTTCGCAAAAGGACGGACTTGCCGGCCCCCGAAGCGCCGACGAAACCAAGTATCTCACCACGCTTGATGTCGAGCGACAGCTTGTCGAGGATCAGCTTGTCCTCAATGGCGACGGTGACGTCACGCACCGAAAGCACGATCTCGCTTTCGTCAGCCTCCTCCGCAGTCTTGACCCCGTTGCCGCTCGCGTTCGCCATCTCAGAACTCGATCGCTGCGTAGAACATGGCGAAAAGCCCGTCGAGGATGATGACGACGAAGATCGACTTCACCACCGAGGCGGTCTCGTGCTGGCCGAGCGATTCGGCGCTGCCACCGACCTTCATGCCCTCGACCGACGCTATGATG
>NZ_RZOS01000570.1:0-3187 GCF_004022605.1 Mesorhizobium sp. M4B.F.Ca.ET.089.01.1.1 | reverse complement strand
GCATTTCAGGCGTAGAAAGTTTTGTTGGCCTGACCAAAACCGAGTTCGCGACGAAAGGGGCGAGCAAGGCGCATCTTTGCAAAAACTTTACCTAACGGCTTTTCCGCTTCTTTACCAGATTGAACTATGGTGGCTGCGGTTGCCCAGAGGTTGCCGGTTCGCCAGATGGCAAAGAGGACCCGGAAATGAAACGCTGCCTGTTCGTCGACGATTCGAGCGTCATCAGGAAGGTCGCAAAACGCATCCTCGGTGGCTCCGACTTCACCGTGATCGAGGCCGCCAGCGGCCTTGATGCCGTCGAGGTGTGCGCCGCCGAGATGCCTGACGTCATCGTAGTCGATGGCGGTCTGCCGGACATGCAGGCAGTCGACTTCATTCGCCGGGTTCGCGCCATGGAGAGCGCGGTCAAGCCGCAGATCCTGATCTCGCTGGTCGAAGTCGATGTCGCCTCGATCATGCGGGCAAAGCGGGCCGGCGCCCAGGGCTATCTCTTGAAGCCGTTCAATCGGCCGCAATTGCTGGAACGCTTTCGCGTCCTGAAAATCGCCGCCTGACGGCCGGCCCGGATCGGCAACAAAAAACCCGGCTGAAGCCGGGTTTTTTGTGTTCAAAAACAATCGACAGGGCGTGTCAGGCGCTGACGCGGATGTCTTCCGGCTCGCGCAGCACGTAACCGCGGCCCCAGACCGTCTCGATGTAGTTCTGACCGCCCGACGCCGCATCCAGCTTCTTGCGCAGTTTGCAGATGAAGACGTCGATGATCTTCAGTTCCGGCTCGTCCATGCCGCCATAGAGGTGGTTGAGGAACATTTCCTTGGTCAGCGTGGTGCCCTTGCGCAGCGAGAGCAGCTCCAGCATCTGGTATTCCTTGCCGGTCAGGTGCACGCGCTGGCCGCCGACTTCGACGGTCTTGGCGTCGAGGTTGACCACCAGGTCGCCGGTGGTGATGACCGACTGAGCATGGCCCTTGGAGCGCCGCACGATGGCGTGGATGCGCGCCACCAGCTCGTCCTTGTGGAATGGCTTGGTCATGTAGTCGTCGGCGCCGAAGCCGAGGCCGCGCACCTTGTCCTCGATGCCGGCCATGCCGGACAGGATCAGGATGGGCGTCTTCACCTTGGACAGGCGAAGCGTTCTCAAGACTTCATAGCCCGACATGTCGGGGAGATTGAGATCGAGAAGGATGATGTCGTAGTCGTAGAGCTTGCCGAGGTCGACACCTTCTTCGCCGAGATCGGTCGTATAGACGTTGAAGCTTTCCGATTTCAGCATCAATTCGATGCTTTGTGCGGTTGCACTGTCATCTTCTATCAGCAGAACACGCATTTCATTCCCCTTTTCTGCTGCCGGACCATGTCACGACCCGTCCGGGACCCGGAGCAGTGATTGCCTGAACAGAAGGTGCCATTGAATGGTTAACAAAACCTAATTTCGTGCCGAGGACGATACCAGATTTTTTAACCCCTTTCTACACCCTCTTGAATCTAATAATGAATCACAGACCAAAACCGCTAATGCACCACATTAATAAGTCAGCCTAAGTGACTCCAGGGACTCGCTGGTCGGCTTCCCGTCGAAAGCCGGAATTTTTACCCGGCCTTAAGTCCTCGGCCGTATGATTAACAATGCCCGTAAACGAATGGTTACCAACGGCAAAAAACTTTAGGAGTTTGTTTCCCATAGTGGGGGAAAGCCAGGGGATACGGGCAGCGCTTGGGCCTTTCCGGGCGGATTGGACGATATGTGCGGGTGTGCGTTTCCGGGAGTACCGAATCATGAAGTCACGTGAAAACCTCGTTCGGCTGAAACAGTTTCAGGTGAATGAGAAGCGGCGGCAGCTGCTGCAGCTCGACATGATGATCGCCGAGTTCGAACGCATGGCCGTCGAACTGGAGGTGCAGATCGCCGCCGAAGAGAAGAAGGCCGGCATCACCGACATCAACCATTTTGCCTATCCGACCTTCGCCAAGGCGGCGCGCCTGCGCCGCGACAACCTTAGAAATTCGCAAAGCGACCTCGCCCAACAGCGAAGCGCTGCCGAATCATTACTCGGCGAAGCTGAAGCGGAGCTTTCCAAGGCAGAGATGCTGGAATCGCGTGACACCAAGATTCGCGACGCCGAACTCGGCGGCCGCAGCGCAATGATCGGGTAAAGCCGCCACCCAGCGCTACCTCCGCGACGCAAGCCGGCGAACCGCCGGCCAGGAGCCTGGCGGCCGCTCAGCCCAGCGTCGCAAGATCCGCTTGAGGATCCATCGATGCCCGGATGCGGGCCGCCTTGATGTCGGGCGCGTGCTCTTCCGACCAGGACCGTATCTGATTGAGCAGTCCCGCCAGGTTCCGGCCGAGATCGGTCAGCTCATATTCGACCCTTGGCGGGATCACCGGAAAGATCTCCCGCCGCACCAGCCCGTCGCGCTCGAGCACACGCAGCGTCTGCGTCAGCATTTTGGGCGTGATGCCTTCGAGCTTGCGGGCCAGCTCGCCATTGCGCATCCGCCCGCGGCGCAGCGCGCAGACGGTCAGGTAGACCCATTTGCTGGCCAGCATTTCGAGCACGGTGTGCGAAGGGCACGTCCGCCGGTACGCGTCATAGCCGAAGGGGGAGTCGTTATCGCTATCCATGAGGTGCCTATATATAGAAAAGGTACATACTGGACAAGGGAATATTACTATCCAAATGATAGCGGCACACCAACTTACGAGGAGCCTCTCATGCGTGCCGTTACCCAGAATACCGTCGGCGGTCCCGACGTCCTTGTCATCGCCGACCGGCCGGACCCGGCGCCGAAAGCCGGCGAAGTGCTGGTCCGCGTCAGCGCGGCCGGCATCAACCCTGTCGACGGCGCGGTGCGCGGCGGCCACTATCCGCTGCTCGGCGAGCCGCCCTTCATCCTCGGCTGGGACATTTCCGGAACCATCGAGGCGCTTGGCCCCGATGTGAGCGGCCTCAAGGTTGGCGATCAGGTGTTCGGCATGCCGCACTTTCCGAAGCAGGCGGCGGCCTACGCCGAACTCGCCGTGGCCCCCGCCGACGAGATTGCGCCAAAGCCCGACAGCATCGATCATATCCACGCCGCGGCGCTGCCCCTGGCCGGCCTGACAGCCTGGCAAGGCCTCGTCCGCCATGGCGGCCTGAGAAAGGGTCAGCGCGTGCTGGTGCACGCGGCGGCCGGCGGCGTCGGCC
>NZ_RZOS01000056.1:0-21181 GCF_004022605.1 Mesorhizobium sp. M4B.F.Ca.ET.089.01.1.1 | reverse complement strand
GCCGCTGCCTGGCCAAATGCAGCCCGAGCCCGGCAAGGCCGAGGACAAGCGCCCTCCTGAAGAACGCGTCGCTGATGCCAACAAAGCCGCGACCCAGCAACCCACCAAGTACGGGTATGTTAATGCAGTGCAAGTCTACCCCTTCACCGATGGCGCGCTTTATCAACTCTATGCCGCGCCGGAGCGCGTGACCGACATCGCTCTGCAGCCGGGCGAGAAACTAACCGCCGTGTCGGCTGGCGACACCGTGCGCTGGGTCATTGGCGATACCGCAAGCGGCACCGGTGACAATCAGCGCACCCATGTTCTGGTAAAACCCTTCGCGCCGGGTCTTGCCACCAATGTCGTCATTACGACGGACCGGCGGACCTATCATTTGCAGCTTCAAAGCACCGAGAAGACCGCAATGGCGGCAATCTCCTGGACCTACAGCCAAGACCAGATCATCGCGCTTCGCCAGCGCAATGCTCAAGCCGAGGCAGTTACACCGGTCGCGTCGAACATCGCGCTCGAAAACCTTCGCTTTCGCTACTCAATCAGTGGCGACACACCGCCCTGGAGACCGACGCGAGCCTTCGACGACGGCAGCAAGGTCTATATTGAGTTCCCTCGTCGCATAGATCAGGGCGAGGCGCCACCACTCTTCATCGTCGGCGCAGATGGGAGCAGCGAGCTCGTCAACTATCGCGTGCGCGGCAACTATTACATCGTCGATCGGCTCTTCGCCGCGGCCGAACTTCGCCTCGGCACCAAGCGGCAGCAGGTGATCCGCATCAGCAGGATTGACGGCAGGCAACCGCAACGGCGGATCTCGCTCTTTCGCGGCAGCCGGCGAGGTGAGGGCTCATGATCGAAAATTCCCGCTCTGGCATCCCGCCGAAACTGGATCCCGAGGAACTGCAGCTTCGGGCCTCTCCCCGCCGCGTGGTGCGGTTCAGGCGCGGTGTGATCATCGCTATCGCAGCGCTCGGATCCGGCGCTGTCTTCGGCGTTACCATGATCGCCCTCCAGGGGCCGGCCCTTCGCATCAGGGATCAGGCGGAAGATCTCTACAACACTGAGCGCAAACCAACCGCCGAGGGACTCGATACGCTTCCCCATGACTATTCCGGCATGAAGCCAAAGCCTCCCGTCCTTGGGCTACCTTTGCCGGGCGACCTCGGCCGCCCCATCCTCGAGCGGCAGCGCCAGCTCGGCATCGTGCCGGGCCAAGACATCTCGGCCGAGGAGCAGCGTCTAGCGCAGCAGGCGATCGAAGCGCGTGAATCGCGGGTGCTTTTCCGCGTCGAAAATCGAGCTCAACAGACAGATGTCGGAGAGAGCGTGCAAACTGCTCAGCATCCATTTGAGGCGCTTCCCCAATCCGAAGCAGGACGCGCGTCAGCCTCGGTGGCGGCGGCGGAAGGCGACCAGAACAATCAGCAGCGAAAGCTTGATTTTCTCAGCCAGCGGAGCACTGGCGGGATCTACAATCCGCATGCGCTTCAGACGCCGATCTCGCCATATCAACTGATGGCTGGCAGCGTGATTGCCGCCAGCCTGATCACCGGCATCAATTCCGATTTGCCGGGCCTTGTCGTCGCGCAAGTCACCGAAAATGTGCACGACACGGTCACGGGCAACATATTGCTGATTCCGCAGGGCTCACGTCTTATCGGCGTCTACGACAGCGTCGTCGCGTTCGGGCAAAAGCGAGCGCTGCTGGTCTGGCAGCGCATTCTGCTGCCCGACGGCTCGTCGGCCGAAATCGACAATCTGCCCGCGAGCGACACCGCCGGCTACGCAGGGCTGGAAGACAAAGTCGATTTCCACACTTGGCAGATGATCAAGGGAGTGGCGCTTGCCACATTGCTCGGTGTCGGCACAGAATTCAGCCTCGGCGAAAACGAGAGCGATCTGGTCAAGGCGATCCGGGAATCAGCCCAGCAGAACGCCAGTCGAGCCGGCCAGCGCATCACCGAAAAAAACCTCAATATCCAGCCCACCATCGTCGTCCGCCCAGGTTGGCCACTGCGCGTCATCGTGCACAAGGACATCGTGCTGCGGCCATACGCCAGTTGAGCAGGAGTTATCATGGCTGACCTGAAACTTGGAAAACTTCCGGACCGAACAGCTTCGAAGATCACCATTACCGTCAGCGCGGAGCTGAGCCAAACACTCAAGGAGTATGCTGCACTTTACCGTCAGACCTATGGTCAGTCTGAAACCGTGGCAGAACTCATCCCTTTCATGCTGGCGGCGTTTCTGGAAGGCGACCGAGCCTTTGCCAGGGCCAGAAAAGAACGTCTGCCGACGGAGCTTGCCGGAAAATCGTGACTCCTCCGCTAGGGCAGCTGGAACATTGCCTAGCTGTCGCGACCTACCTGCTCCTCGCGAAGCATAGGATCAAACCCCTTGGAATGTAGGTATGCGCAAGAGAGGATGTGGAAGGAGATACCGCGCAACAGCCTAAGTTTGCATTTTCGATTTGATGCGGTAGTCGCCTATGAGCGGTCAAAACGAACGCAGCTGGTTCGCCGATCGACCAAACGGCGAGCGCACTGTGCTTTGCTCAGACCGCCACCGAGTGCCTCGCCGTTCCCCCTTTGAAATATGTATCGAACTTGGCCGCGATGGTTCGAATGAAGGGGCGACTTTCAGTCCGTACGAGGAAACTGTCACCATCGAATTCAAGCGCTCGGGCAGGATCGTGGAGTGCGATGGACCTCGAGCGATGAAGGAGCTGCTCGCCGGCTTTGCCGAACCGCTCCACCAGATCGACTGCCGAGAAGGCAAAATCACACATCAGCCGCTCGATGATCCAGCCACGGACGCGATCGTCGTCGGAAAGGGCAACGCCGCGGACGGCAGCCAACCCGCCATCCGCAACCATGCGCCCGTACCCGGCAGTCGAAGCCATGTTTTGCACGTAGCCTTGGCGAAAACGACCGATGGACGAAGGGCCAAGTCCGATCAGTGTCGGGCAGCGATCCTCAGTGTAGCCCTGAAAATTGCGATGCAAAACCCCTGCGCGGGCCGCTATGGCCAGCGCATCGTCGGGCTTCGCGAAATGATCGAGTCCTATTGCCTCATATCCCTTGGCGACAATTGCCCGCGCCGCGAGTTGAGATTGGGCGAAACGCTCAGTGGGACTCGGCAGCCATGCCTCGTCGATCATCGTCTGATGCTTCTTGAACCAGGGCACATGTGCGTAGCCGAACAGGGCCATCCGGTCTGGCTCCAAGGTCAGTGCCTGCGCCACCGTGGAACAGATCGTCTCGCGTGTCTGATTCGGGAGCCCGTAGAGCAGGTCCAGATTGACCGATTCGACGCCCCGCGAACGAACCCCGTCGACGACTGCCTTGGTCTGCAAAAAACTCTGCTCACGATTAATTGCTTTTTGCACTTGCGGATCGAAATCCTGCACGCCGAGGCTCGCCCGGGTTACGCCGATTTGAGCAAGTGCATCAAGGCGCGCCTTGTCCATGTCGTTGGTTTCGATTTCGATGCTGACCGTAGCATCCGGGAGAAAGTCGAAGCTGTCCCGCAAGGCCGCTCCAAGAGCAACCATATCATCGGGCCTCAGAATAGTTGGCGAACCGCCACCGAAGTGGATTGCACGGACATGTGCCTTGCCGCTCAGCAGACCGGCAATCGTGACGATTTCGGCATTCAGCGAGCGCAGATAAGCGGCCACCGGCTCATATTGGTGCGTCTGCTTGGTGTGGCAGGCGCAGAACCAGCAGAGCTTGTCGCAGTAAGGAATGTGCAGGTACAGCGAGATTTCGTCGCCGCTTTCCAGCGTCTCCAACCAGCCACGGTAAATGGCAGCATCGATCCCCGAATGGAAATGCGGCGCCGTCGGATAGCTGGTGTAGCGTGGGACGTTCTCGCTGAGTTTGACAGCTATTTCCGATTGCATCTCGCGTTCACCGTGTTGCCCGCCGGAACACTGCACGCATCGCTGAAGCAGACCCTGATCTCGATCAGCCGCGCTCATGGACAAACCGCCGCAGGATTTCTCTACCCTGGATGGGTATCCTGCCGGCAGTTAGGATCGGGTAAGGCGAACGCATGACCTTTCGGCAAGACATTCATAGTTCCGGCATTCCTGTTCTTTGCTTCCCTTGCGAGGCACGGCGTCGCGGTGTCTGCGGTGCGCTCGATCCAGACAATTTGGTTGGGCTCGCCAAGACTTGCTCGCGTCGCCGGATCGAGTCAGGAATGGAGTTGACCGGCGAGGCACAGAACGTCGACAGCTACTCCAACGTGCTTTCAGGCGTTGTAAAGCTATCAAAGAGCCTGTCGGATGGGCGCCAGCAGATCGTCGGTCTCCAGTTTGCACCGGATTTTCTGGGACGTCCTTTCAAGGTGGAAAGCTCGATCAATGCGGAAGCGGCAACAGCAGTCACGCTGTGTTCGTTTCCGCGAGCGGCCGTCGAACGGATGATGAAGGCGTCACGGGAATTCGAGCATCGCCTGCTCAAACAGACGCTGAATGAACTCGATGAGGCGCGCGAGTGGATGGTGACGCTGGGGCGCAAGACAGCTCCGGAAAAGGTAGCGACTTTTCTCCTCATGATGGCCCGGAATATCGATTCCAGTCTCGATGCGGCTTCCGGGTCGGCGTCCTTCGATCTGCCGCTGACGCGTGTCGAAATGTCTGATTTCCTTGGAATCACCAACGAGACCGTGAGCCGCCAACTGACGCGATTGCGGGCTGACGGGGTGATTCGGATTGAGAACGCACGCCATGTGACGGTGGACAGCATAAGCCGTCTGGAGAAGCGCTGTGGCGGCGGACGCGAGCGGCCCTAAGCGGCGAGGCCATGTCGCATGACTCCGGGGCGGGCCGTGTTTGCCTTTTAATGCGATGTTGCCGCGCCTTCGACGAAGCGGCGTCACGGTCGAGACAAACAGCTTTCGGGCTTTGATAGGAACGTGACCAATCGCCAGGTGTGTTTCGGCACATACCGGCGAAGCATGGTCCTTAATCTGCCACGGCTCGGCGGAACGATCGCGTTCGTTTCCAATGGGATCCGAACAACGTTTGGCAGGGCATCGGCAATAGCATCCAACGCGCGCAGGGCCTCAGCTTTCGCCTCAGCGATCGCGTCTGCGCCCGCCCAACCCAGGGAACGCCTTCCATGAGGGGGGTGAGCCCGCGCTGCGTTCCTCGTTCATTCGCCACCTGCTGATTGCGCCGCCGACACAAAATCTTGCGGCCTGACATAGATCAGGGCGAGGGGGCGGCGGCTGCGCGATTAGTGCGCTGCGGATTTGGCATCCACCAGATTCGAGATCGGGATCTGCAATGAAATTCGGCACAGAGATCGTCCTTCTAAGCGTGTTCGCTTTTGCGGCCCTGGTGGCCGCCGGCTTCGGCGTGGATGAACCTTTCCGCCGACACATGTGGGTGTTGTTCTTCGCAGTGGCTGGTTTCACTGCGATCCTGTTGCGCAACACGGAGTTCAAGCCAGCAGCTCCGATTGACCCATCCGCTTACATGGATGGTCCGATCCGCTACGGCGCGATCGCCACCGTGTTCTGGGGTGTCGTCGGCATGCTGGTCGGCGTGGTGATCGCGCTGCAGCTCGCCTATCCCGATCTCAACATCCAGCCCTGGTTCAATTTCGGTCGTTTGCGGCCGTTGCACACATCCGGTGTCGTCTTCGCCTTCGGCGGCAACGCGCTGCTTTGCACGTCTCTGTATGTCGTGCAGCGCACCTGCCGCGCCCGCCTCTTCGGCCGTGATCTGGCCTGGTTCGTCTTCTGGGGCTACCAGCTGTTCATCGTCATGGCCGCGACCGGCTACCTGCTCGGCATCACCGAGGGCCGCGAGTACGCCGAACCCGAATGGTATGTGGATGTCTGGCTGACCATCGTCTGGGTCGCCTACCTCATTCTGTTCCTTGGCACGATCCTGAAGCGCAAGGAACCGCATATCTACGTGGCCAACTGGTTCTACCTGTCGTTCATCGTCACCATCGCGATGCTGCATGTGGTCAACAACCTGTCCATACCAGTCTCGTTCCTGGGCTCCAAGAGCTACTCCGCCTTTTCAGGGGTCCAGGACGCCTTGACGCAATGGTGGTACGGCCACAACGCGGTCGGCTTCTTTCTCACCGCCGGCTTCCTCGGCATGATGTATTATTTCGTGCCCAAGCAGGCGAACCGGCCAGTCTATTCGTACCGGCTGTCGATCGTCCATTTCTGGGCGATCATCTTTCTCTACATCTGGGCCGGGCCGCATCACCTGCACTACACCGCCTTGCCCGATTGGGCGCAGACGCTCGGCATGGTGTTCTCGATCATGCTGTGGATGCCGTCCTGGGGCGGCATGATCAACGGCCTGATGACGCTGTCCGGCGCCTGGGACAAGCTGCGCACCGATCCGATCATACGCATGATGGTGATGGCCGTCGCCTTCTATGGCATGTCGACCTTCGAAGGCCCCATCATGGCGATCCGGGCGGTCAATTCGCTGTCGCATTATACCGACTGGACGATCGGCCACGTCCATTCGGGCGCGCTCGGCTGGGTTGGCATGATCTCGTTCGGCGCAATCTACTACATGGTGCCGAAGCTCTGGAACCGGCAACGGCTCTACTCGTTGCGGCTGGTCACCTGGCATTTCTGGCTGGCGACACTTGGTATCGTTGTCTACGCCGCGGTGATGTGGGTATCCGGCGTCATGCAGGGCCTGATGTGGCGCGAATACGACGAGCAGGGCTTCCTGGTCTACTCCTTCGCCGAGACCGTCGCCGCCATGCACCCCTACTATGTCATGCGCGCCATCGGTGGGGCCATGTACCTCTCCGGCGCGCTGATCATGGCCTGGAACATCACCAGGACCATCCTCGGCCACCAGCGCGAGGAGGAGCCGATGCCGAGCCCCGTCGCCATCCGACCTGCGCGATCAGGAGCCAGGTAATGGGCTTGATGGACAAACACGCAATCATCGAGAAGAACGCCACGCTTCTTCTCGTTGGCTCGCTGCTCGTGGTGACGGTCGGCGGCATCGTCGAGATCGCGCCTCTCTTCTATCTCGACAATACGATCGAGAAGGTGGAAGGCATGCGCCCCTATTCGCCGCTCGAACTTGTCGGGCGCAACATCTATATGCGCGAGGGCTGCTACCTCTGTCATAGCCAGATGATCAGGCCGTTCCGCGACGAAGTTGAGCGCTATGGCCACTACAGCCTAGCTGCCGAGTCCATGTACGATCACCCCTTCCAGTGGGGATCGAAGCGCACCGGGCCGGATCTCGCCAGAGTTGGCGACCGCTACTCGAATGCATGGCATGTCGCGCATCTTACCGACCCGCGCTCGGTGGTGCCGGAATCGATCATGCCGAGCTATGGGTTCCTGAAAGACACGCCGATCGACGTGAAGGATTTCTCAACGCATCTGGTCGCCAACAGGCTTGTAGCCGTCCCTTACACCGATGACATGATCGTCCACGCCAATGCGGATCTGGCGGCGCAGGCCGATCCCAATGCCGACACATCAGGCCTTGAGGCGCGTTACCCAAAAGCCAAGATCGGCGACTTCGACGGCAACCCGCAACAGGTCACCGAAATGGATGCCCTGCTCGCCTACCTGCAGATGCTTGGCACACTGGTCGACTTCAAAAATTACGACGAAGCCGCCGGCTACCGCTGAGGAGAACGCTGATGACCTACAATTTGATGCGGGCGTTTGCCGACAGCTGGGGCCTGGTTGCGATGGCGCTGTTCTTCGTGGGGTGCATCGCCTTTGCCCTACGCCCCGGCAGCCGAAGGCTGGCCGACGAAGCGGCCCGCATTCCGCTCGAGGACGAGTGATCATGAGCGACGAGCATATCGATGAAATCTCTGGCGTCTCGACCACCGGCCACGAATGGGATGGCATCCGGGAGCTGAACAACCCGCTTCCCAGATGGTGGGTTATCACCTTTTACGTCACCATTGTCTGGGCGATAGGCTACACCATCGCCTATCCAGCATGGCCTCTGTTGCACTCGGCGACGAAGGGTGTGCTCGGCTATTCCAGCCGCAACGAGGTCAGGAACGAGCTGACTGCGGCTGAGGCCGCCAAGGGCAAATATATCTCGGCGGTGGAGTCCAAGAGCGTCTCGGAGATCTCCGCGGACGACGGCCTGCGCGAATTCGCAATCGCCGCCGGTGGCGCCGCTTTCAAGGTCAATTGCGTACAATGTCACGGCTCCGGCGCCCAAGGTTCCAAGGGCTTTCCCAATCTCAACGACGACGACTGGCTATGGGGCGGCAAGGCCGAGCAGATCCAGCAGACGATTACGCACGGCATCCGCTTCGCATCCGATCCGGACACGCGCCTGTCGGAAATGCCGGCCTTCGGCGACATCATTACCGCCGACCAGATCGCACAAGTCAGCGCCTACGTGGCCAGCCTTTCCGGCAAGGTCCGCGATGCAAGTCTGATCCAACCCGGCGCCAAGGTCTTTGCCGAGAACTGCGTCGCCTGTCACGGCGACAATGCAAAAGGCAACAGGGAATTCGGCGCCCCCGACCTGACCGATGCGATCTGGCTCTATGGATCCGGTGAGACAGCCATCGCCGCACAGGTCCGTGCGCCAAAACAGGGCGTCATGCCGGCCTGGGTTGGCCGTCTCGGCGAGATCAAGGTCAAGGAACTTGCAGTTTATGTCCATTCGCTTGGCGGCGGAGAATAGGAATGGAAGTCCTATTCTTCGGTCCCCCCTGCCAAGCGGACGAGGCCCGGCGTGAGCCGGGCCTCGACACCATCCCTAATGCGATCTGCACAACCCGGCAAGGCTATCCTACCGCGAGGCTTTACGACAGGTGCCCCTGACATTGGCTGGGAAAGTGGAGTTGCACATGCGTGATAAGACGCAGTTGACACGGCTCGAAACAGAAACTGTCAATTCCGCCAAAACCCGCAAGCCGCTTTATGCCGCGCGTCAAAAGATCTTTCCGAAGCGCGCCTCGGGCAACTTTCGTCGCTTCAAATGGCTGGTGATGACGATCACACTTGGCATCTACTACCTGGCTGCGTGGCTGCCTTGGGCTCGCGGTCCATTTGCCCCGGACCAGGCAGTCCTGCTCGATCTCGCGAACCGGCGCTTCTACTTCTTCTTCATCGAGATATGGCCCCAGGAATTCTTCTATGTGGCCGGCCTCCTGGTCATGGCGGGCGTCGGTCTTTTCCTGATCACCTCGACTGTCGGCCGTGCCTGGTGCGGCTATGCATGCCCTCAGACGGTGTGGGTCGATCTGTTCCTCGTCGTCGAACGTGCGATCGAGGGGGACCGCAACGCCCGCATGAAACTTGACGCAGGTCCCTGGACCGCGCGCAAGCTCATGCTGCGTGTGTCCAAGCACACCATCTGGCTGGTCATAGGGGCGGCGACTGGCGGCGCCTGGATCTTCTACTTTGCCGATGCACCGACGCTGCTCGGCGAGCTCTTCACCGGCACTGCGGCGCCCGTCGCCTACATCACTGTCGCCGTCCTGACGGCTACCACCTACACGTTCGGCGGTCTGATGCGCGAACAGGTCTGCACCTATATGTGCCCGTGGCCCCGCATCCAGGCGGCCATGCTCGATGAAAATTCCCTCACTGTCACCTACAATGACTGGCGCGGCGAACCGCGTTCGCGCCACGCCAAGAAGGTGCTGGCCGCAGGCCAGCCCGTGGGCGACTGCGTCGACTGCAATGCCTGTGTCGCGGTCTGCCCGATGGGGATAGACATTCGCGACGGCCAGCAGCTCGAATGCATCACTTGCGCGCTCTGCATCGACGCCTGTGACGGCGTCATGGACAAGCTCGGCAAGGAGCGTGGGCTGATCGCCTATGCGACGCTCTCCGACTACAACGCCAACATGATGCTGGCGACTGCAGGCGGGTCCAGCTCAGTCAATCCATCGCTGATCAGGACCGCTGATGGCCTGTTCTCCGACAAGGTGGCGCATTTTCACATCCGCAAGATCTTTCGGCCGCGCACCTACGTCTACATGGGCTTGTGGTCGCTGATCGGCCTCGGCCTGCTCTATTCGCTGCTGACGCGCGATCGGCTCGAACTGAACGTATTGCATGATCGCAATCCCCAGTTCGTCACGCTGACCGACGGATCCATCCGCAATGGCTATACCGTCAAGCTGCTCAACATGATCCCCGAGCCGAGGACGATCGTCGTAACCATGCAGGGCCTTGAAGGCGCTGACATGGTCGTCGTCGGCGACGACATCCCCGCAGGCCGTTCCTTCGCCATTCCGGTCGAACCCGACCGCCTGAAAATGCTGAGGGTCTTCGTTCGCCAGCCGGCGGACCAGATCCGCGCTCCGGCACAGACCTTCAAGTTCCGCGTCGAGGACAGAGCCAGCTTTGAGTCGAACGAGTACACCGCCACCTTCAACGCGCCGGAGCCCCTCAGATGACTGCCAATGTACAAAAGCCTCGTGAATTCACCGGCAGGCACATGCTGGTCATCATCCTGGCCTTTTTCGGCGTGGTCATCGCAGTCAATCTGACCATGGCAACGCTCGCCAGCACAAGCTGGACTGGCCTCGTCGTCGAAAACACCTATGTGGCGAGCCAGCAATTCAACAAGAAGGCCGAGGAAGGACGGGCGCAGGCAGCACTTGGCTGGACCGGCAAGCTGACCATCGCATGGGGCGAAGTTCGCTATGGCCTCGCCGACGTCGCCGGCAAGCCGGTTCCCTTGCACGGCGTCAAGGTGCTGTTTCGCCATCCCGCGTACGAGAAGGAGGACAAGTCGGTCACCCTCGCACCCGCCTCGGGCCAGGAATTCGCAGCCCAGCACATGCCGAAGGACGGCGTCTGGATTGTCGAAGTCGACGCCGACGCCGGTCTGGACAAACCGTATCGCGACGTCCGCCGGATCATGATTTCCAATGGAGCGCTGCAATGAGTTGTTGTGCACCGGGCGCCGAAATGGCGCTTGATCTGGTCAACACCGGATCGGTCCTGCCGTCCAGCCAGGAGATCAGGCTGGCGAGCCGATCGCTTGGCGATGATCTTCACCAGACCGATCTTTCAGTACCGACGGTTCATTGCGCAGGCTGCATCCAGACGATCGAGACGGCGCTGGGAAAGCTCGATCGCGTCGAGAGCGCCCGCGTCAACCTGTCGACGAAACGGGTCTCTGTCCGGTGGCGTGGTGACGAGGTCCCACCGTTCGTCGTCGCGCTTGGGCGGCTAGGCTACCAGGCGCATCTCTTCCCTTCCGAGGTCGGCGACAAGGACAGGACGTTATCGGATTTGATCCGCGCGGTCGCGGTTGCCGGCTTTGCGGCGGGCAACATCATGCTGCTTTCGGTCTCGGTCTGGTCCGGCGCCGAAGGTGCTACCCGCGACCTGTTTCACTGGGTCTCGGCGCTGATCGCCATTCCTGCCCTCGCCTTCGCCGGCGGCATCTTCTTCCGTTCGGCCTGGAATGCTTTGCGCCATGGCCGCATGAATATGGACGTGCCGATCGCGGTCGGTGTTTCGCTCGCCTACGCCATGAGCCTCTACGAGACGATCAACCATGGCGATCACGCCTATTTTGACGCGTCGGTATCGCTGCTGTTCTTCCTGTTGATCGGCCGCACGTTGGATCACGTGATGCGCGAACGTGCCCGGACCGCTGTGAAAGGCCTGTCCCAGTTGGCCGCACATGGCGCCATGGTGCTGCGCAGCGACGGCGCGCGCGACTATTTGCCGGTCGGCGAGATCGAACCAGGCATGCGGTTGTTGATCGCAGCCGGTGAGAGGATCCCCGTCGACGGCAAGATCATCCAGGGAACGTCGGATCTCGACTGCTCGCTGGCCTCAGGCGAAAGCACGCCGAAAAACGTGGCGCCGGGCGAAGCAGTTCAGGCCGGCGTGCTCAATCTTACCGGCCCGCTGACGATTGAGGCGACAGCCGCCGCGAAGGATTCGTTTCTGGCGGAAATGGTTCGTCTTATGGAAGCCGCAGAGGGCGGCCGCGCGCATTATCGCCGGATCGCCGATCGCGTTTCAGCGCTCTATGCCCCGGTGGTTCATCTCACAGCCTTCGCGACGTTCCTTGGCTGGATGGCGGTGACCGGCGACTGGCACCGGGCGATAACCATCGCCATTGCCGTTCTGATCATCACCTGCCCGTGCGCGCTCGGCCTCGCCGTACCGATCGTTCAGGTGGTCGCCGCGCGGCGCCTGTTTGAGAACGGCATCATGGTAAAGGACGGTTCTGCCATGGAGCGCCTGGCGACGATTGATACAGCGGTGTTCGACAAGACCGGAACGCTCACGCTCGGCCAGCCCCGGCTGGTCAATGCATCGTCGATCGATCCGGCCATGCTGGCAGTCGCGGGAGACATGGCTACGCATTCCCGCCATCCTTTTTCAAAGGCCATAGCCGGTTTTGCCCATCCCGGCGGGCAGTACAAATTTGATGCCGTCACCGAGCATCCAGGGTTTGGAATCGAAGCCACTGGAGCCGGAAGCACCTGGCGGCTAGGCCGACGCGGATGGGCTGGATGGAGAGCCCGGACCGGTGGTGAAGGCAAACATGGCGGAACCGTGCTGACAAAAGACGGGTTCATTGTCGCGACCTTCGATTTTGAGGACGCGCTGCGCGCAGACGCCAAGGCGGCGATCGGGCAATTGAGCCATGCCGGGGTGTCAGTGGAAATGCTGTCGGGCGATACTGCGGGTGCCTGCGGTGAAGTCGCAGAAATGCTGGGTGTCAAGGACTTCGTTCCGTGCCTGCTGCCATCCGGCAAGGTCGAGCGCATCGAGACCCTGGCGAAAGACGGACACAAGGTTCTGATGGTTGGCGACGGCCTCAACGACACGCCGGCGCTCAGCGCGGCGCATGTCTCGATCGCTCCAGCTACCGCCGCCGACATTGGCCGCAATGCCGCCGACTTCGTATTCCTGCGCGAAAGCCTTCTGGCAGTGCCTCTCGCGCTGGACGTCTCGCGCAAGGCGGGACACCTGATCCGCCAGAACATCGCGATTGCGATCGTCTACAATGCGGTGGCAGTACCAATCGCCATCCTCGGGCACGCCACGCCTTTGTTAGCGGCGATTGCCATGTCTGCCTCATCGGTGCTTGTTATTGGAAACGCATTGCGCTTGCACGGCTTCGGGGCGAATGCGACGCTGCAAGTTATTCAAAAAGTCGGACGCTCCGCAGTCAGCTATTCGGCATAATCCTCGTGACGACGTTGCTCTATCTCATACCAGTGGCCCTTTTTCTGGGTGCACTGGGTGTGTCCGGCTTCGTCTGGGCATTGCGAAGCGGTCAATACGAAGATCTCGACGGAGCCGCCGAGCGGATACTAATTGATCGGGACGACAAACCGGAACGCTGATTTCAATCCGCTGTGCATAAGATGCGCGGATCGCGCTCGTCAGTCGAGCCGGCTCGGTCGGGAACAAGCTGTCCATGCTCCATGCTCCATGCTCCATGACCATCTTGACCTAAGCTGCACACTACATTTGTGAAAAGCCTCTGTCGTGCGAAGGACTGCCTCCCATTGCACCCAGTATGAGGCGGCTGATGCCACGAGAGTACCTCGCGTGGCCGGACGAGAGCTTGGCCATGTGCGCACGGGTTCCAAAGTGGAACGTCACGGTCGATCACCTGACCGTGAACCGCCAGTGCCGATTGGTCATGTCTGGCTGATCCAGATCAGGGTCATACTCATCGGTGTGTTCTATTGACCAGTCTTCGACGGAGAAATGCATGACTTACGGAAAGATTGGTCGTCATTATCAGCACCTTCACGGTTCTGGGTTTTCTGTCGTGTGGTCGGCCATGCCTTGTGCTTACGGCGCAGCCATTAGCTGACCGGCGTCGTGTGTATCTCGCTTGCTGGCTGACCATCCGCGTGGCTGCGCGGACACGGGGGCCGATCAACAGCTTTCGCCTTTGATGGGTTGTGTGCGTCGAAAGTGGCCTTCTTTGGGCTGACTTCGTAGAAATGTTCCAGGGCTCGCATCCAGCGCCGAAGATCCTCGTGATGTCAACGTGCTGCGGAGCATCATCGGGGTTGGGACGTGCGTTTTCGAGATCGATCAACCGTCCGAAGTTGATCATTGGTTCGAGTGACGCGCGCTATTTCGACGACTATGTCGCCGCGTGGGCTTTGCTCTATCGGCGACTGAATTGCAAGGACATCGACATCGAAGCCATGCAGCAGGTTCTTGATGAGATATGCGCGGTCGTGGATAAAAGTTTCCGCTACCTTGGCTGGGATGACGAGAGAGAGCGCTACGTTCGATACCCTCGCAAGAGAGCCCGCTTCGACGTCGTGGAGCGTGAGTAGTATGCGCAAGGGTTCCAGGTGGAATGTGGCGATCGATGCGGCGCGGCCGTGGCTGACCAGCGTCGCGAGTGTCTCGCTTGCTGGCGGCGATCTGCGCGGCTGCGCGGCCAAAGGGCGGGATCGGTTAGCCGCATCCACCTCTGAGCGCTTTGAGTGCTTCGTTGCCGATCGATGCGAATCTCCCGGCCCAGCGCCTTTAGGCAATGCGGCGGCCACGGAGCTCATGTCACTCGGCTCAGTTCCACCGTTACACGAGGATAGGCGACCGGATGGCGGCACGCTGATGGGCTCTGACGATAATTTTGACATCGTTGTCGTTGGAGCCGGCCCGGTCGGCCTTTCGTTCGCTGCGTCGCTTGCCCAAAGCGAACTCAAGGTGGCAGTTGTTGAACAGAACACATTCGATAGTCTGGCGAATCCGGCTTTCGATGGTCGCGAAATCGCGCTGACCAACGCTTCGATCAGAACCCTTCGCGAGCTCGGCGCCTGGGATGTCATCCCGGCTTCGGACAAATCAGCACTTCAAGGCGCGCGCGTGCTCAACGGCTCGAGCGCATTCGCTCTTCGTTTCGATCCTCCCAGCAACTCTGGAGAACCGCTGGGGGTTTTGGTTCCAAATTGCCGGATCCGCGAGGCGCTGTTCAAAATCGTCCGCTTGCAGGATCGCGCCCGGCTGTTGTGCGGCCACTCGGTCGTCGATGCAACAAACAGCCAAGAAGGAGCAGTCGTAACGCTCTCTAATGGCGCGCGTTTAACTGCTCGGCTGGTTGTTGCCGCGGATTCGCGTTTGTCCGCCACGCGTGATCTGCTAGGCATCGGCGCCGATATCAACCGGCTTGGCCACTCGATGCTGATTTGCCGAGTGAGGCACGAGCGCGCCCACCACCAGATCGCCATCGAATGGTTCGATCACCATCAGACGATAGCGATGTTGCCCCTCGCGGAGGGCATGTCGTCGCTGCTGCTCACATTGCGCTCAAACGAGGCCTATAGACTGCTTGCCTTCGATGATGATTTGTTCCTGTCGGAGTTGACGAAACGGTGTCGAGGGCGCCTTGGAAAAATGACCTTGGCAAGCAAGCGCCACACCTATCCGCTGGTCACGACCTGGGCGCACAAATTCCGGGCGCCGAGCGCCGCACTCATCGGCGACGCTGCCATCGGCATGCACCCGGTGACCGCTCACGGATTCAACATCGGTCTCAGCAGCCAGAAGCAACTCGCCCGTGGAATCATGACTGCGTGCCGCGACGGCCGCAATGTTGGCGACCCCGACATGCTGCATATATACGAAAGGCGGCTGCGCCTGTCGGCGGCGCCGCTCTACCATGCAACGAACATATTGATTGGACTCTACTCCAGAGACCACCTGGCGGCACGGCTTGCAAGGCATCTGGGGCTTCGCTTTGCCCAACATGTTCCCCTTGTCCGGCATGGGATATCGGCGGAGCTCCAGCGGTGATACTGCACCAGCAGTCGCATTTTTGCGCGTGCTGGGCGAGCGATGGGAGAGAGTGCATGATGCACCGGAGTAATCCTGCTCCCCGACGCTGATCTCCGATTGAAGAATTAACCCGTCCTTCAGGGGGGCTGCATAGGCTGCGGACAAGCAGGAGTAAGCAAGCTGACCCGTCCAGCCTTGGAAAAGAAGATCCGCTGGAGGCGAGAATCCTTCAGGACCAGCTCGCTGATCTGAGGGCAGGCCTTTTCGTCTCAATGCCGATAAGCATTGTGCTGTCCGGGCTGATTTTGACCGTGCAGGCCCTTTCCGGGAACGGTCTTGCTGGCGCGGCCTGGTTTTCGGTCGTTAATGCGATAAATGCCGCCCGCCTTGCACTCGCCCGTCATCAGCTGAAGGAACCCGGAGTCCAGGATGATCTGACACGGGTTTGGCTGCGGCTTCGCTGGTTTGGCAGGCTTGCTCTTCTGGCGGGATTCACCTGGTCATTCCTTGCCATCCTAACGGCTGGATACACGACGTCTCAAGCATCGCTGCATCTAATAATTCTGGCGGGCATTTCAGCTGGCGCGGTCACGTACGGCAGCTCATATGCTGCGGCAGCGATATGCTTCATCACACCGCCACTCCTCATTGCCGCCGCATGTTTGCTGACGAAGGGAGCCCCGGAAAACTACATTCTGGCTTTTGCCGTCCTGCTTTTCGAGGGCGGCCTGGTTCGATCCTCGTTCGTTGGACAAGCGCGCTTCCGTGACGCGAGCCGCCTGAGACATCAAGCCGAGCGGCTTGCCGCGGAAATGGAGCGCAATTCCAGGGAGGACCATCTTACCGCGCTCCTCAACAGGCGGGGCCTCGAACATGCAATCGATCAGTTTGAGAACACCGATGGACCCTTTGTGGCCATGCTGATTGATCTGGACGGGTTCAAATCTGTCAACGGTACCTACGGTCACAGAACGGGTGACGAGCTGCTTGCCAGGATCGCCCGCCGAATAGAGGAAGAAGCACCGGAGGGCTCAACGCTCGCCCGCATCGGTGGGGATGAATTCGTGCTGGTTTTTTCTTCGCGAAAGAATTCTCCTTCTCCCACCAATCTCGCGTCCAATCTCATAGCCAAGCTTGCTCGCCCCTATCCTGGGATCGCATCCGTCCGCATTGGAGCGTCTATAGGAATCTACTTGGCTGAAAACCCCGGACTGACGGAAATGTTGTTGCGGGCCGACATCGCCCTTTACACAGCTAAGCGCCGCGGCAGGAATGAATTTTGTCTGTTCGGTGCCGAGCTAGCCCGGGAACTGCAACGCCGCCAGTCAATCGAACGCGATCTTCATTCGGCGATAACGATGAGAAGCTTGGTCGCTTGGTTTCAGCCAATCGTAAGACTCGAAACTGAAGCGTCGTCGGTTTTGAAGCCTTGCTAAGATGGTCTCACCCGCTTCACGGTCCCATTTCTCCGCCCGAGATCATGACAGCGGCACGCGAAACTGGAATGCTTCAGCTGCTAACTCAAACGGTATTCGCCGACTGTTGCGCTCTTATCGAGGGCTTGGTCAAAGCTGACCGTCGTGATGTTCGTGTGGCGATGAATGTTTCACCGCGCGAGTTGGAAGCTGGCGATATTGACGAGATGATTCTTAATGGTCTGGCGGCAAAAGACCTCCCTGCAACGATGTTCGACATCGAGATTACCGAAGAAGCCCCAGTGGATCCGGACAGAGTGGATGAAAAGCTCGGCCAGCTTTCACATGCTGGCATTTCTATCGCGCTCGAGGACTTCGGCACCGGTTTTTCGACGTTGGCATCGCTCAAGGACAGTCGGATCAGGAAAGTGAAAATAGATCAGGGCTTCATTCGCGGCTTAGCCAAGTCCCGGGAGAATCGGCTGCTTGTCAAAGCGGTGATTGACCTTGGTAGGACGCTCGGGATCGAGGTCATGGCCGAGGGCGTTGAAACAGAGGCAGATCGGCAAACTCTGTACAAGCTTGGCTGCAGAACCGCGCAGGGCTTCCTGTTCTCTAAGGCAGTGCCTCTCCATTTGGCACTTGATTCGGTAGTAAAAGAGCACGCGAAGGAGTTGTGACCGGCCTCTCCGTCCGTGCTGCTCGCGGAACTTTCATGTGGGGTGGACCTGACGCGCGAAAGCCGTTTCGGACGGTAGAGTTATTACGGGGGCGAAACTGAGCACGTGGTTTGGATAGCAGCAATCCGGTCCACCGGCGCACATGCAGCGGCTTCATACAAGCGTTCAAGTTGCGAGATGAGCTTGAGTGAACGACGTCGGAGAATTGCGTCCCTTGGACGCTGGTTTCGCGGTTCCCGTAGGATTCGATTACGGGAAGCGTTCTTGGCTGCTTCTCGGCTCAGCGCTCATCTGGATGAACAACGTACCCGCGGTCAAGGTTTTCGCGACCTCAACCCAGTCACCATCCCGCAACAGCAGCGGTCGGGTCCTGATCAAGCGCTCAGCCTCAGCACAGGTGCTGGAGCAACGGTAGAGCGCGGAAAACGTGTATCGGAATGCGCTGGCTCACCATAGGAAGCTGCCACGGCATGTCGAATGTCCCCAGGGGGCGGGACCGTTCCCTTGCATTTGTCTCGATGACGGGCTCTCAAAGCTAAAGCCAAGAGAGCTTTATAAAAATCGCACCCGATCGGCTGCGCAACGACGACCAGCTGAGGCCCGATCGGGTGCTAAGGTCGTGCCAAAAAAGGCGCGTCACTGTCGCATTTCTAGCCGGCTTGCGATCGGACGTCATCTCTTGGCGATCGTTGCCCCTTCTCTCAAATGCGCTTAGCGGCGCCGACGGCGAATAGCGCAAGCTTTTCCACCCGTTTCTACTCCACTACCGAGACTCGTCACCAACCTCCTTTTATTCGCTTCCATATGGCCCATCCTGTCTCCAATCGAGGAGGAGCGCGAACATGGGCCAAGCCGTAGAACGTCTCAGTCTCGGGAATTCTTCTGCTCGCCAAACTGCCGTTGTCACCGGCACCATATTTGGCAGGGTGACAGTGAACGACAAGATATCAGGCGTTCTTGTCTGGGCTGAACTATGCTTGCAAGCCATAACCCAAAAATCGCCGATCCCTTTGAATTCGAGCCGGATGAATGGGTGTTTCAAAATTTTTGGCGGTTTTAGGCAGAACCCTCCGATGGCCCGCGTACCGGTCAAGCTTCGTGAGCACTTTAGGTTCGTCGATCAGGCATAGGTTTGTATCCCATGCCACATGCTGGCCGTTTGCCTAGTTCGGAAGCCCTCGAGAGGCGTTGCTCGTCTTGGTATGGCGTCGCCCCTTTTTCCGATCCATCGGCCACGGAGCTAGAATGCTGTCTAGCTGTTGCCGCCTACTTGGTCATCCGGCATGGAGATGCCTATATACCGACCTTCGAAAGGCTGGAATACGAGGTCGAACAAATGCGGCGGAAGCTCGGAAATCGCGAGCGAGCGCAGCGCGTGCTGGCCACGCTCAACCTAAATGGCTCGGACAGCTGGAGCCGTGAGGTTGGTTCTCAAGGCCTGGATGGCGCCGCAATCACATTCGCCCGGGCGGGGTAAAAGCGATTTTTTGAAGCCACTCGCGCTTTTGCGCTAACGAAGGTCCCGCGCCGTATTTGGGCCGGATCCATTTGTGGCCCATCAGAGAAGCAATTACCTTCTCCGGCGCCTCAACTGCCGTCAGCCGGTCCTCGAAAGTGTGTCGCAGGCTATAAAGACTATGCTCGGAAGTCGGCAGAAGTTCCTTGCTGGCGAGCACCTTGTTGACGAGCGCTGAAAGTGACGCGGCCTTGTCGCGATAACGAGGAAAGCCGTCCGGATGGAGCTTGATGGCTGCAAGTGCGCCGCCAACCAAGGGAATGTCACGGGCTGAATGACCGGTCTTCAAGCGACGGCCATTGGGGCGCACCCGCACATGCGGGATTTCTTGATCGAGGTGGATTGTTTCGGTGGTGAGGTTTGCCGCTTCAGAAAGCCTGAGTCCGGTATCGGCAATCACATAGATTAGATGGCGGGCTTCGTCATTGAGTCCGTCGAGCGCGCCTTCAGCGAGTATCTTCTCCTGAATGAACTCCGCTGTGAACGCAGCGCGTTGCCCGGGGACGGCGCCGGAAAGACGCAGGTTTCGAAAAACCGGCTCCAGCTTGAGCTGGTGAGTCAGATCGACGACGCGCAGCATTTTCGAAACATGGCCGATGTCCTTGTTGGCCGTACCGATATCAAGTCCATCCTCAACGATCCGCTTTTGCCACCACTCGCGGAACGCGATTGCGTCGTCCCGAGTGAGGCTTGCGATCTCCTTGTCGCCAATGACTCCAACCAGATTGGCAACTGCGCGCTTTTTGGGGTTACGCCATTTCTTGATTTGGTTAGGCGACATGGTCAGCAAGTTCTGTTGCTCGATCGTCTCGAATTCCTTGATAAGACCGCTCAGGCGGACCGCTGGCCGCTTCTCCCCACCCATGACGGCCGAGACGTCCTGCGCGTCCTCGATCGATTTTTTGTCGAGGAGCAGCTTGATACGGGCCATGAGTTCGTCGAGCGGCCCCGCTGCTAGTTCCTCGTTAGAGCGATAGGCCAATCCAAATGACCGCGCGCGCTTCCTCGCGGCTTCGAAACGCAGCCCCGCCTCGGCGGATTGGCCTTCCCGCAGTCTACGCCAATACGCCTCCAGCCCCGCGCCGAGGCTTTGCACTGCATCTCGCGCCCGTACACCGCGGGGATCGTCAGCCACGGCGACGCCCGTGGAAATGCGTACTAGGCAGCGGCGATCAAACGCCGCGAATTCCTTCGGCACCCTGCGGACGAGATACCAGATGCCTTCACGTTTATGCGGCTTTGGCGCTGCGGAACGTCGCATTATCTTTCTCTAATGTTACACAGTTTGTTACACAGTCTAAGATAAGTTTCGCTTCGCGCTGGTCAAGCGCAACAAGGAAGCTTTTGAAAGGAAACGATTATTATGGAAGCTAAATGGCGGAGAGGGAGGGATTCGAACCCCCGATGCCCTTGCGAGCATGCCGCATTTCGAGTGCGGTGCATTCGACCACTCTGCCACCTCTCCGCGGTCATGGTCGGCCGTTGCCGGCGCGGCGCACTAGATAACGACTGGACGTAAAGGTTACAAGGCCAAATCTGCCGGATGTCAGGCTTCTTTGACGTGGTGTCGATTTGGTCACGGCCAAGCGCTTCCCGCGGGGCGGCCAGGTGGCCAGTCGGCGGCGTCAACGTTCGCCTATCACATGGACGACGGCGGCCGGCCTGGGCGCCGCTAACCGCCCGACGTTCATGGTGTCGGCCACTTGCCTTGACTTTGACCGGACCTTCGGTTAGGGAACGCGCGCAATCGGCGTGGAGGGGTCTTCCGCGCCGCTTGTTTTTTGAACCCGCAGACTGACAAAAAGACGGCCGAACCGCTCGATGCGGTTCATCGATGCCGACCGAAC
>NZ_RZOS01000569.1:0-3194 GCF_004022605.1 Mesorhizobium sp. M4B.F.Ca.ET.089.01.1.1 | reverse complement strand
AAGCCCTCGTGCGACGAACAATTGAAGGCTTTTACCTCAAACCGACACGTCCGTCCTTCGCGCAGTTGGTTCGGCAGGTCCAAATCGCCTGCGCAGCGGCCGGCCTTGCTCCGCCAAACTGGCGCACCATCAAATCCCGGGTTGAAGAGATCGATCTACAGGTGAGGGGGCGTAAGCGCGGCGAGAGCGAGGTCGTCAAAGCTACAACCGCTACTCCAGGTGCTCTTTCGGCCTCGCGGCTGCTTGAACTTGTACAAATCGATCATACCAAAGTTGACGTATTCGTTGTCGACGAAGAAACGCGTCTGCCGCTCGGACGGCCCTGGCTGACACTGGCGCTGGACATCTTTTCTCGGATGGTAACCGGCTTCTATCTAACCATGGAGGCGCCGTCGCGACTGTCGACAAGCCTTTGCATACTGCACTCCGTGTTCGACAAGACTCCATGGTTGCAGGAGAGGGGTATCCATGAAGCGTGGCCAGTGGCGGGGCTGCCGGGAATGATACATGTCGACAATGGTGCGGATTTTCGAAGTCATGCGTTCGAACGTGCTTGCCGGGACAACGGCATAAAGGTTGAGTGGCGTCCGCCTGGAACGCCCCATTTCGGCGGCCACATCGAACGGTTGATCGGCACGCAGATGGGCGCGGTTCACCTGCTGCCAGGATCGACCTCGAGCAACATCGAGGAACGGCGCGAGTACGATGCCAAACGCCATGCGACACTGACGCTTCGAGAGCTTGAGCGCTACATCGCACTCGAGATCGTTGGGCAATACCATCATGCTATCCATGGCGCACTCCGTAGGCCACCGATTGCGGTCTGGCGGCAGCAGGAGAGTGAGTTGGTGTTGCGCCTGCCGAACGATCGTATGCAATTCTGGATCTCCTTCTTGCCGGAGGCAGAGAGAACGTTGCGCCCGACCGGCATCCATCTTTTCAACATCCGCTACTGGTCTCCCGCCCTGGCCGCCGATATCGGACGGGCCAAGGCCCGCCTGATTGTGAAATACGACCCCCGGGATTTGTCGCGCGTTTTTGTTAGGCGTCACTCCGGCAGGTTTGTTGAGGCTCGCTATGCCGATGTGACACTCGCGCCCATTACGTTGTGGGAGGCGCAGGCTGCCCGACGCAAACTCAACGCTCAAGGCAAACGCGAAATCGACATGCACGTCCTCATTCGCACTGCGCTCTCGCAGCGCGAACTGATCGAGCAGGCGAAACACAAGACACAAGGGCGCCAGCGGCTTGCGAAAACGAATGTGGATGACGATCAAGTGGGCTCGCTTCGGGGCGTCGATTCAAGCAAACCTGTTCCCTCCGTCGAAGATCTGGATTGAGCCCCCTTGACCACGGATAACGTCCATCTGACGCAGGCGGCCAAAGACCTCCTAGGCGAGCCTGATATTGTGCGAGTTCGCGCAATTCAGGCTCGCCGCTGGATTTTTTATCCGCGCGCCAAGCAAGCGCTCGATCGTCTCAACCTGCTAGTCGATCATCCTCGCGGCACGCGCATGCCCTCGGTGGCCATCTACGGCGACAGCGGTATGGGCAAGACGATGATCCTGGAAAAATTCTGCGACAACAACCCCTCCCGTTTTGATCCGACGACCGGCGTACAGGCTATACCGGTCCTGGCAATCGAGATGACCGGCAAGCCAGGTGAGCGCCGTTTATATGCCGGGATCCTGGCTGCACTTGGCGCGCCACAGGCACCCCGCGCCGACATCGTGCAGATGGAGCAAGCGGCGTTGCGACTTCTGAAAACGGTCGGCGTCCACGTTCTTGTGATCGATGAAGTACATAACATTCTCGCCGGCTCGTACCGCGAGCAGCGGGTCGTGCTGAACACGCTGCGGTTTCTCAGCAATCGGCTTCAGATCTCCCTCGTTTGCTTCGGCGTAATCGAAGCGCGCGAAGCGATAAGTGGCGACGTACAGCTTGCCCGCCGGTTCGGCGAGCTGACCTTGAATAGGTGGGCGGCCAACGAACAGTTCGAAGCGCTAGTCTCGTCCATTTTGCGGAATATGCCGCTTCGCCGTCCGACGGTGCTGACGCCGAAATCGCTACGCCGGATACTGCAGATCAGCGGCGGCATCACTGCAAATATTTTCCAGGCGATTACGAGCTTGGCAGCCGAGTCTATCGAGAGCGGTATAGAGCATATCACAGATGAAGCGGTGGAAAGTTGGCGCCCGCCAGTTAGCGCCGAAACAGCCTACGCATGATCCGCGAGCTCAACGGGACAAGGCCGCTTCCAGTTATTCTCAAACCCGTCCCCGATGAGCTTCTGTCATCGTGGATCACGCGCCATGCCGATTTCTATGGCGTCCCACCGCTCACGATGCTTCGCCATGCCATTCCGGAGGCAACATCTTTGCGGCAAACCGATACAAACCTGGGGCCAACCGCCGCCGTTCATATTGCGAGGCTGTTTCGATCCCAATCTTCGACAATCTTGGCAATGACCACGTCTGGGTTCCCACAATCGGCAGGTCGGCTCGTCGCGCCACGCGTCATTCAATGCTGCATCGCCTGCTCCGAGCAAAACAGATTGCGAGGAGCTGCAACTGCGGTACAGCGAAGCTTGGATCGAGGGTTGGCGGATAACCTGTCCCGTTTGCAGACAACGTCAGCAAGAGACGAGGGAGGGGGCATCTGCCGTCGCAAGCACGTCATCGCCGTTCGAGGATCTTTGGGTAAATGCCGTCCATGGCGAGGAGCTCATCGATCAGTTGCTGGGGGGAGCATCTGGGGTATCGCCAATCGATATCGCCCGATTACTGCTCATCAGACGATGCCCAAAGCCCTCCCGTCATCAGGCATCGATACGCCACTCCACCATCCTTGGCGCCGTCGTTCAAGGTTTCGATGAGCTTGTAGCCGAACAGGGTCTCCCAAGACCTACGATTGCAAGACCCATCTTGCCTATCGGACTTCGCATGGCGTTGCTCGCTGGTATCTCAATCGTCTATCAGGCAGGGCCCACGTTAGTCTCCGAACTCAAGCGCCAAACGCTTGGCGTCCATTACACGCGATTCGTTGCAATCGGCGCCGGCATGTGGGCTTCGAGAAACTCTCAGCCGCTGCAGTTGAATTGTAAGCGGTGTTTCCGGACCACCTTTCGGGAGTGGTCGCGATCTGTGAGGTTGCCGATCCTGTATTGGGATCGGAGATCGGCTTGTGTCTGGACT
>NZ_RZOS01000568.1:0-3198 GCF_004022605.1 Mesorhizobium sp. M4B.F.Ca.ET.089.01.1.1 | reverse complement strand
GCATTGTGGCGATGGAAGCCTGCTGCGGCGCGCATCACCTCGGCCGGGTGCTCGGCGCTGCTGGTCACACGATCCGGCTGATGTCGCCGGAATACGTTCGCCCCTACGTGAAGGCCAACAAGAATGACGACCGCGATGCCGAGGCGATCGCGGAGGCAGCCACGCGGCCGACGATGCGCTTCGTGCCGGTAAAGAGCGCGGCGCAATCGGACATTCAGGCCTTGCATCGGGCGCGCTCGCGTCTGGTGGCGGAGCGCACGGCGCTGATCAACCATCTGCGCGCGCTATTGTTGGAACGCGGGATCGTGGCTCCGAAGGGACGGAAGCAATTGGAAGCCCAGCTGGTGGTGTTCGCGGACGAGGACGATCCCCGACTATCGCTGCGTATGCGCCTGCTGGTCGAGGACCTGCGTGCCGAATGGCGCAACCTTGATGAGCGGATTGCCGCTTTTGATGCGGAGTTCGTGCAGATGGCGCGCACGGACGAAGCAGCGCGTCGGCTTGCGACGATCCCCGGGATCGGTGTCATCAATGCCACTGCGCTTGTCGCGGCCGTTGGTGACGCGCGCAGCTTCGAGCGCGGCCGTGACCTCGCCGCCTGGCTGGGCTTGGCGCCTCGACAGGCGACCACCGGAGGCAAGCCGCGACTGCTCGGCATATCCAAGCGCGGCAACCGCTATCTGCGGGCCAACCGTGATCCACGGCGCACGTGCGGTGCTGCCGCGCATTACGGCTCAGGACACCCCGCTCGGCAGGTGGGTCCGCGGCCTGTTGGAGCGAACGTGCGTGTTTCGGTAATTCCCGGACACCTTTTTCGCTAAATCCCGGACAGGCGTGTCCGCGAGATTCTGAGATATCGATTTTCACCCGGACGGTTACCCCTACAGCCGTTATGTTGCGGCCAAATTTATGTTGCGTAGCCGCACAAATGAGCCGGACCCCACGCAAAGCCTGCAAGCGTTCGACTACCTGCACGGCGACAACTACGGTGGCCGGTTCAGCGACGACTATGATGGCCGGTGGGATCGCCCGTCGGGCCCGACCGGAGAGCGGGTCTGACGGGCGGGCGCGACAGAAGCCCCTTGCGAGGGGGATCTGATCGGGGCGCGTGGAGTGGTGGTATCGGAACACCTATCGAACATAGCAGCGATAGGTACCGTCTTGGCCTTCACATCACCGATCAACAGGTACATCGTTACATGTCTCAGCGTCGTCACCACACCCAGGCCGTTGCGGCCGCCAAGGCCGGTATCAGCGAACGTAGTGCACGCCGGATCGACAAGAATCCGCAGCTGCCATCCCAGAAGAAACGCGAGCGGCACTGGCGTACCCGGCCTGACCCCCTCGAACAGATATGGCCACGCGTGGAGGAGCTGCTGAAGATCCCAGGCATCCTTTCCGTCACCATTTTCGAGACTTTGCAGGACGAGTTCGGGGAGGCCGCCGTTCCCGATGGCGTCAGGCGGACCCTCGAGCACCGGATTGCACGGTGGAGATATTCCATGGCGGGGAGCGAATTGCCGTGCACGTGCGTGCCAGCAGCAACGGCCGCCACGCTACGATTGCCGTGCATATGCCGCCAAACCATCAGCGTTATCGCGAATGGACGCCGGCGAAGATACGCAGTGAAGCAAACCGGATCGGCCCCATGCTGCGCGTTCTCGTTGATCGGATCATTGAGAAGCGTGCGCATCCGGAACAGGGATACCGTGCATGTGTCGGCATCATCGGCCTGGAAAGACGTTTTGGCGCCGATCGCCTTGAAGCGGCTGCGCAGCGCGCATTGGAATTCCAGGTGCTCAACTATCCCGGCATCAAATCCTTCTCGAAAAGGAACTGGACCGCATCCCCAGGTCCGAGCGCCTCGAGCAGGATCCGATCCAGCACTCCAACATCCGCGGCTCCGGATACTACACTGAAAGTGACTAGAAATGCTCAAACATCCCACACTCAACCTGCTGCAGCAGCTGGGGTTTGCAGGTATGGCTGATGCCTTCGCAAGACTTGCCGATAACGAAGACGGCGAGAGCCTCAGTCATGCCGAATGGCTGGCGCTGCTGCTGGATCAGGAAGCAACCTGGCGCAATAACAAGCGTCTTGCGCTTCGGCTTCGCAATGCGAAACTGCACCATCCTGCTGTTCCCGAGGATATCATTCGCCGTGCGCCACGCGAATATGATCGCAGCATGCTCCCGCAATATTGGATCGTCTTGTTCACAACGCTCACAGAGTTGAAATGAGCGGCGAGTCCATGCGCCGTCTGCGCCAATCGGCCGAAATACAGACCTGAAAGGCCGGACCGCAAAACCGTGGAAAATATCCTGGCCAAAGAATGTCGGACGCGCGGCCCGCGAAGCAGACCGACCCCTACGGCGCGTTGGTAAGCGCGGCGCCGGTCTGCTTCGCTCCGTCGTCGGCAGCAATCTTCAGCTATCAACAGCGATCTCATCGACACCAGCTTGACCAGGACAAGTTCGTAGTCACATTTACCTTCAACGATCCGTCGCCTCACATGCGCGCGATCAAATCGGAAAGGTGCGCGGCATCAGGTTGGAATGCATGCGCGCGATTGTCGGAATCCGCATCAAGTCGAGTCGGCAATGTCAGCGCTTCGTTTCCATCCACGGCCCGCTAGTCTAGTTTCCGTCCATAAAGAGCAAGCGATTGATTCTATTGAGTGAATCGTAGCTTTGCGCGAGCAAGGCCCGGCGGTTTCAGGTATCTTGGATCATGCCACTGATTCCAAAGTCCTGCCACCGCCGGAGCCGACAATGCGCCAAGAACGCACCGTCCAAGCGAGATCCTATGAGGAGGGTGGATAGCAACCTGCGCTGTGGCAAGGTGCGGCTGCTTAAACACAATCACCTTACCCTTTGGAGACAAGCATGCCCGTTGCAGCTCACCGACCGAAAGCGCCGACCGCTATCCGTACCGATCTTGGCGCAATTTTCGTCTCATTGGAATTGAGCCGCTCGAAATGGTTGATCACCTCGCTGTCGCCGGGTGGTGGCGAGAAGATGTCGAAGCATGCTGTGGTGGCGGGCGACGGCACCGGACTGCTGGCGCGATTTGCCGAGCTGAAGAGGAAGGCGCAAGCCCGGACCGGGCAGTGCTTTCCGATCATCGTGATCCAGGAGGCCGGGCTCGATGGCTTCTGGATCCATCGCATGTTGGAGGCCGAAGGGATCGAAAGTCACG
>NZ_RZOS01000567.1:0-3213 GCF_004022605.1 Mesorhizobium sp. M4B.F.Ca.ET.089.01.1.1 | reverse complement strand
CATAGGTGTAGTCGGCATGCCCCGGCCGGTACTGGCGGGCGATCTCGCCATAATCCTTGGAACGCTGGTCGACATTCTCGATCAGCATCGACACCGGCGTGCCGGTGGTGATCATCGTCTCGCCGTCCTCGTCGAGGATGAAGCCGGAGAGTATCTTGACCTCGTCCGGCTCGCGGCGCTGCGTCACGAAACGCGACTGGCCGGGGCGACGCTTGTCGAGTTCGGCCTGGATGTCCTCACGCTTGAAACGGATGCCGGGCGGGCAGCCGTCGACGACGCAGCCGAGCGCCGGCCCATGGCTCTCACCCCATGTGGTGACGCGGAACAGGTGGCCGAAAGTGTTGTGAGACATGGAAAACGCCCTGCCCGGCGGCGGAGCCGGAAGTCCAAAGTGGTGCGGCGTCCCTTGCGGGTCAAAAAGCTCGCGCGGCGCTGCACGCTGCCTTCTATTGGCGTTTTGCAAAGTGGTCAAATTGTGTGTGCGGGGAGACCTGCGCTGCCACGAACGGCCAGGTCGGCTGCCCGCCCTGCCGCAATGATCAAGAGCACGCCGCGCGAGTGGCTGCCGCTCATTGCTCGTGAAAGGAACCGTCGTTGGAACTCGCGATCGCACCTTGAGCGAAATAGGTCGTGACGAAGCCAGTTTTACTTTTGACACATTCGCTTGGTTTCTGCTTTCTTCCATCCGCCGTTGAGGACCCCGCCGCTAGCCATGCCGGCGCAATGATAATGAGGACGACGATGCGTACCCTGATTGGCGCTGTTGCCGCCATGCTGATGATTTCCACCGCCGCCGCGTTCGCCGGCCAGACCGAGGGCCTGATCAAGAAGGTCGACAAGGATACGCTGACGCTGACGCTGGACGACGGCAAGTCCTACAAGCTCAACGCCGAAACCGATCTCGACGCGCTGCAGCCGGGCATGGACATCGTCATTGCCTTTGACGTGACCAATGGCGAGAATGTGGTCACCGACATGCAGCTGCCGGATACCGACGCCAACTAGATCCAAGATGAGGCCGGCCTGATCTGAATTCGACAGGCCGCAGCCTTCACAGCCACTCCAGGCTCCGGCCCTGCAGCCGGAGCAGTTGGTCCTGAGGGATTTCCAGGCCCGCCGCCTCCTGTTTTGACAGGCCCATGACGAAGCGGAAAAGGCAGCGCATCACGCCGCCATGGGTGACGCAGACCGTCTGCCGGTCGAGCGCGTCGAACCATGGCTTGATCCGCTCGAGCAGCATCTCATAGCTTTCCGCCCCCTCTCCGGGCGGCTGGAAATCCCATTTGGCCGAGCGGCGCCCGCGGGTCGATCCCGGAAGCCGGGCTTCGAGCTCACGAAACGTAAAACCCTGCCAGTCGCCGAAGCTCAATTCCACCAGACGCGGTTCTGTCCGGTAAGCGAGCGGGTCGAGCCCCATTGCCGCCCGCATCAGTTCCATCGTTTCGCACGTGCGCCGCATCGGGCTGGCGACAAAGTCGAAATCCTCACCCTTGCCGATCATCGCGGCCAAGCGCCGGCCATTGCCAGTCGCCTGCTGGCGTCCAAGCTCATTGATGTCGGTATCGGCCTGACCCTGCAGGCGACGCTCGGTGTTCCATTGCGTCTGTCCGTGGCGCACGATGTAGACGAGCGGATACATCAGGTCTTCCGGCGAAAGATCAGGCAGACTGCAGGCGGGGGGATGGTCGTCCGACGCGCTTATTCCTTGACGGTCGAGATGTCGGGCGCGTCGACCGCCTTCATGCCGACGACGTGGTAGCCAGAATCGACGTGATGGACCTCGCCGGTAACGCCGCGCGACAGATCCGACAGGAAATAGACGCCGGAATCGCCGACCTCTTCCTGGGTGACCGTCTGCTTCAGCGGCGCGTTGTACTCGTTCCACTTCAGGATGTAGCGGAAGTCGCCGATGCCGGAGGCGGCAAGCGTCTTGATCGGGCCGGCGGAGATGGCGTTGACACGGATCTTCTTGGCGCCGAGATCGACGGCGAGATAACGCACGCTCGCTTCCAGCGCCGCCTTTGCCACACCCATGACGTTGTAGTGCGGCATCACCTTTTCGGCGCCGTAATAGGTCAGCGTCAACAGCGAGCCGCCATCGGTCATCAGCGGCTCGGCGCGCTTGGCGATGGTGGTGAAAGAGAACACCGAGATGTCCATGGTGCGCAGGAAATTGTCGCGCGTCGTCTCGACATAACGGCCGGTCAATTCGTCCTTGTCGGAAAACGCGATGGCGTGGACGAGGAAGTCGAGCTTGCCCCAATGTTTGGCGATGTCTGCGAAGACGGCATCAAGGCTTGCCGGGTCGGTGACGTCGCAATGACCGGCGACATGGGCGTTGAGCTCCGCCGCCAGCGGCTCGACGCGCTTCTTGAAGGCTTCGCCCTGATAGGTCAGCGCGATCTCGGCGCCATGATCGACGCACGCCTTGGCGATGCCGAAGGCGATCGACCGATTGTTCGCAACGCCGAGGATCAGCCCGCGCTTGCCGGCCATCAGGCCCTGTCCACCCGCCATGTGAGCGTTCTCCGCAAGAATGTCTGCTTTGTGAAGAGCCTATCGCACAGGCACAGAGCCCCTTCAAGCGCTCAAAGCGGACTGTCCGGGGGAGAAAACTCCAAAGCTCAGCCCTTTTGGCGACGCATCAGCGCTTCCAGCTCGCTGTCGCCGCCCTCGGGCAGCATCAGCCTGACATGGACATAGAGATCGCCATGGCCGCCGGTTTTCTCCGGCAAACCCCTGCCTTTCAGCCGCAGCACCTTGTCGGAGCTCGACCATGCCGGGACATTGACCGCGAGGCGGCCGGTTGGTGTCTCGACCGCCACCTTGGCGCCCAGCACCGCGTCGGCCAGCGCCACCGGCAGATCGGCATGCAGGTCGCGACCCTCGACACGGTAGCGCGGATGGCGGCGGATATGGATCTTGACCAGCGCGTCGCCCGGCTGGCCCGGTCCCTGCTCGCCCTGGCCCTTCAGACGGATGGTCTGGCCGTCCTCGACATAGGCCGGCAGCTTCACCGCCATCTTGCGACCGTCGGGGAACATCGCCGTCACCTTGTCGGCGGTGGCTGCCTCCTCGATGGTGACGTCGAGCGTGACGTTGAGGTCGGCGGCCTGGACCGGCTGACGGCGGTCGCCGCTCCTGCCGGCGCCGCGGGCGCCGGAGAAGGCGTCGCCGAAGATTTGGCTGAAGATGTCGCTGTTGCCATCGAAC
>NZ_RZOS01000566.1:0-3213 GCF_004022605.1 Mesorhizobium sp. M4B.F.Ca.ET.089.01.1.1 | reverse complement strand
GACCGGTACCTGGCAGCCCCGCCTGGTCGAGGCCGCCGGGTTGCGGCCGGAGCATCTGCCGGAGCTGGTCGGGCCGGGAGAAACCTGCGGCGGGCTTTCCGAAATCATCGCATCGGCAACGGGGCTGAAAGCCGGCACGCCCATCATCGCCGGCGCCGGCGACGGCCAGGCGATGGGCCTCGGCATGGGCGTCCATGGTCCCGGCAAGAGCTATCTCTCGCTGGGCTCGGGCGTCGTCAGCGGCAGTTATTCCGGCACGGTCACGACATCGGACGCGTTCCGCACGCTGGTCTCACCGACCGGCTCCGGCTTCATGCTGGAGACGGTGCTGCGCTCGGGCATGCAGCTGGTCGACTGGATCGTGCGCACCACCGGTGCACCCTCCGCCGCCATCCTGGAGAAGGCCGCGATGGAGCTGCCCGCAGGCAGCGACGGCCTGCTGGTCATGCCGTACTGGGCCGGCGTCATGAGCCCGTACTGGGATGGTGCTGCGCGCGGCGCCATTGTCGGCCTGTCGCTCGACCATGAGCCAAGACATCTCTTCCGCGCGGTGCTGGAAGGCATCGCCTTCGAGCAGGCGATCGCCACCGATGCGATGGAGGCGCAGACCGGCAAGGCAGAGGCGATGATCGCGGCCGGCGGCGGCACCAATTCGACGTTGCTGATGCGGATCATGGCGAGCGTGCTGGAACGGCCGCTCTCCGTTTCGCCGGTCAACGAGGCGGCCGCACTCGGTGCCGCCATGCTGGCGGCCTCGGCGATCGGATGGTTCGGTTCGCCGGAGGACGCCGCCAAGGCGATGGCCGCGCCACCGGCAAGACAGGTCGATCCGGTCGAGGCGCTGGTGCCGGTCTATCGCGCGCGCAAGGCAATTTACCGCGACCTCTATCATGCGACGCGCGACATCCACGCGCGGCTGGGCGCGGCCTGAAGCCTGTGTGAACCGACGCATATTGCGTCTTGCCCTGCTGGTGATACGCTCCCGGCGCGCGGCGGACGATTGCTCATGACGACAGCCCTTCATCATGCGGCCTGGCTTGTTGCGCTGGCGGCAATGCCCGTGCCGGCGCTTGCAGGCGACAAACCCGCGTTCGAGCTTTCGCTCGACATCGACCAGGACGGCACGATGGACCGCGCCGTGGTGATCCAGGACGATGGTCCAGCCGAGCTCTACGTCTATCTGGGGACGGGAGCGGAAAAGCCCGGTCCTTCGCGAAAACCTAACTTCGTCAGGAAAGCGCTGACCGAGGACCGCATCATCGATCTCGAAGCCAAGGGCAAGGGATCGCTGGCGATCACCTCCTGCTTCGGCTGCGGCGCCAGCAAATCGACGGAAGAGACGCTGACCGTCGTCTATCGCCACGGCCAATTCATGGTCGGCGGCTACAGCCGGAGCTGGGACTGGGGCAACCGGACGTCCGATGACACCGTCGATACGATCCAGGGCGACTGCGACATCAACTACCTAACCGGCAAGGGCACCGTCTCCAAGGACCTCGAGGAAAGCAGGCCGATCAAGGGAAATTTCAAGCCCGTGCTGCTGAAAGACTGGTCTTACGAGAAGCGCCCCAAGGCCTGCGACTTTCTAGCCGGCTGGACTAGCGACTGAGCAGGCCCTTGGCCGCGTCCTCGTCGGTGATCAGCACCGAGACCCTGGTGTTGGCAAGCGCGGCGCGCATGACGGCCACCTTGTCCTGTCCTCCCGAAACCAGGATGATCGACGGAATATCGGAGAGATCCTGCAGCGGATAGGCGCAGACGCGGCGGTTGACCTCATGGTCGACGGGGCGTCCCTCGGCGTCGATGAAGTAGCAGAGGATGTCGCCGACGGCGCCGGCCGCCTGCAATTCCTCGAGTTCGCTCGGCTTGATGAAGCCGTAATTGGCGATCGGGCTATTGCCCGAGAAGGCGCCGACGCTGAGCACGGCGATATTGGCGCGCCGGGCGCGGAAGACAACGTCCTGGACGCTGCGCTGGCTCATGAAGGCATCGCGCTGCTCCGGCCTGTCGGCATAGACCGGCACCGGCAGCAGATAGCATTCGGCGCCGATCTTCTCGGCGAACTCCCAGGCGCTCTCGGTCGGGTTGAGCGGCTGCGCATGGGTAAGACCGCCGAGCATCGAAACCACCGTAGTCCTGGCGATCGGCCGTCGGGGCAGTTCGTTGATGGCGAACTTCAGCGTTCGGCCCCAGCCCAGCGCGATGACATCGCCGGGATTGACGTTGTCGGCCAGATAGGTTGCCGCGGCATGGCCGATCATCAGCGGCGCGTTGGTCCTGTCGGCGGCTGAAGGCACGACCACCGCCTGGCTCAAGCCAAAACGCTGCTTCAGGCTTTCCTCGAGCTGCACGCATTCGACGACGCTGTCGCGGATACGGAACTGGACCACGCCTTCCTCACGGGCGGCAGAGAGGATGCGATGCACCTTGATGCGGCCGATGCCGAGGATCTCGGAGATGCGCTCCTGGGTCAGGCCCTCGACATAATAGTGCCAGGCGGCGCGGGCCTTGAGCTCGGCATCCGGGAAGCGCGAGGCCTTCTCGTTCTCGATCACCGCCATCCTCGTGCCCCTCCGCATTTCCCTTGGCCCTCCCTAGGCCAATCCGTCGGGTGGCGCAAACCGCCGCCGAATGCGTCCGCGGCACTTGACAATTTTCTGATGAACAGATTAGCTGAACAAAATTGCATATCAAAGATAAATTGTTCACAAGGGAGGATGCCTGGTGAACAAGAGCGGACGGCAGCGCATCGCCGGTTCGCCGACGGAGGAGACAAGGTGGCTGTGAGCAATGATGCAAGCGAGCTGAAGGCCGCGGCCGGCGCGCAGGGCGCGACGGGCACGAAGCTTTCGGTGCTGTTCGCCGGAACCATGGGGCCGCTGATCGGGCTGGCGCTTCTGTGCCTGGCGCTGACGCTGACAACCGACACCTTCCTGACGGTGCGCAACATCCTCAACGTGCTCGACCAGATCACCGTGCTCGGCATCATGGCGATCGGCATGACGCTGGTCATCCTGATCGGCGGCATCGACCTTTCGGTCGGCTCGGTGCTGGCGCTGGCCGCCATGGTGATGGGCTACATCGCCCACCCCGACTATCTCAATCTCGGCGTGCCGGCGGGCGTCGTGGCGGCGCTCGTCGTCGCCGGCCTCTGGGGGCTCGTGTCGGGGCAGCTTGGTCATCGTCACCAGCAGCCCCGACACGAGCCCGCAG
>NZ_RZOS01000565.1:0-3227 GCF_004022605.1 Mesorhizobium sp. M4B.F.Ca.ET.089.01.1.1 | reverse complement strand
TCGATGCACTGACCGCCGCGTTAAGCGCCCGCGCGCCGCCCATGCAGTAGCCGACGACGCCAACCGGCCCGGTGATCCCTGCGGCGGTCAGTGCATCGAGGAAGGCGGCGCCGTCGCGGATGGTCATGCCCTGCGTCGTGCCGCCGCTCAGCATCAAAAGCGCAGCCTTGCTCTTTTCCTCGGCAAAGGCGGTCTTGGGGTCGAACGGACCATAGGGCACATAGCGATAGAAGAGATCGGGCACCAGCACCGCATACCCATGCCCCGCGAGCCGCTCGGCCATCTGGTCGAGCGCCGGGCGCGGACCGAAAATATCCATGTACAGGATGATTCCGGCCTTGGCCGGCGCGGCTGGACGAAACAGCCGGGCTTTCGCCGAACCATCCTGGGTCTTGATCTCAAGGTCCTGCTTCGTCATTGCGCGCTCCGCTTGTTGCCACGCGATAGATATCCGCGTCGGCCGTCAGGGCAAGCCAGGACATCTCAATCGCAGTCAAGTTCCCGTGCGACTCGGAACCATCTCTACAGGCCGGCGAACGCCGCCATGTGGAAGGCCTGAACATCGGCTGGGTAGCGATAGTCGGAGCCATAGGGGCAGGCGTTGCGGTCGAGGCAGCCGCCGCTGCGGCAAGGCGCGCCATCGGCGCCGCGCACATGCGCCAGACAGGCCTGGTTCGTGAAGCCGTCCGCCGCATAGGCGTCGACCGGGCAGGATTTCAGGCAAGGTTTGTCGACACATGCATCGCAAAGGTGAATCGATGCCTCAGGTGCGGGGATGGCAATCGCCTCCTCGAACAGCAGCGCGCCGCGATAGGCATGCCAAAGCCCGTAGCGCGGGTGCATGAGGATACCCAGTGGCGACGGCCTTAGCCCCTCCGCCCGCATCGCCCATTGCTGGAACGGCAGATAGGGCCTGTCGGAGGGCGACACGGCGCGCGCGCCGAACTTTTCCGCGACCGAACCGATCACCCCGCGCGCCCATGTGTCGAGCGGATCGGCGATGGCCTGCGGTTGCCGCTCCCGCCAGCGCAGGAAATGCGGCCACGGCGCAGCACCCGCCTGCCCGACCAGCAGGATGGACCTGGCGGGCATGCCGGAGCGCCCGGCGGGTGCTGTGTCCTGGCTGGTGAAACGGAAGCCGCCGCGCAGGATCAAGCCATCGACCGCGAGCACGGCCGAGATATCGTCGACCGTGCCGCGCGAAACAATCATCCCTTCTTGCCCGGCTCGGAGAATGCGCTCCGCCAGACTTCCTTGTGGATGATGTCGGCCACTTTAGCCCGGCCTGACTCGGGCTCCTTTCAAGTGAAGGCGTCGGCCATCGAGCCTTTCTTCCTGGCGATGAAGTCGGTCAGGGCTTCCTCGATCGCCGGATCGAGGTAAGGCGCCTCGTAGCTTTCCAGCCAGCGGCGGGCGAGCTCGTTGGCCCGCTGCGGCGCGGTCTTTTCGCCTTCCGCCAGCCACTGCTCGTAGGAATTGTTGTCGGCAATGTTGGAGCGGTAGAAGGCGGTCTGGAAATTGGCCTGGGTGTGGTCGCAGCCGAGATAGTGGCTGCCCGGACCGACCTGGCGGATGGCGTCCATCGCCTGGCCGTTTTCCGACAGGTCGACGCCCTCGGAGAATTTCTGCTGCATGCCGAGCTGGTCGATGTCCATCATGAACTTCTCGTAGCAGGACGCCAGCCCGCCCTCGAGCCAGCCGGCCGAGTGCAGCACGAAATTCGCACCGGCAAGAATGGTCGAGTTCAGCGTGTTGGCGCTCTCGTAAGCCGCCTGCGCGTCCGGAACCTTCGCGGCGCAGAGCGAGCCGCCGGTGCGGAACGGCAGGCCGAGACGGCGGGCAAGCTGCGCGGCGCCATAGGAGACCAGCGACGGTTCCGGCGTGCCGAAGGTCGGCGCGCCCGACTGCATCGAGATCGACGAGGCGAAAGTGCCGAACAGCACCGGCGCGCCCGGCCGGATCAGCTGCGTGAACGAAGCGCCGGCCAGCACTTCGGCCAGCACCTGCGTCAGCGTGCCGGCGACAGTCACCGGGCTCATCGCGCCGGCAAGGATGAACGGCGTGACGATGCAGGCCTGGTTGTGGCGCGAATAGACCTTCAACGCGCCGAGCATCGTCTCGTCGAACACCATCGGCGAGTTGGCGTTGATCAGGCTGGTCAGCACCGTGTTGTTCTCGACGAAGTCGTCGCCGAAAACGAGTTTGGCCATCGCCACCGTGTCCTCGGCGCGCTCCGGCGCGGTCACCGAGCCCATGAACGGCTTGTCGGAATATTTGATATGGCTGTAGACCATATCGAGATGGCGCTTGTTGACGGGAACGTCGACCGGCTCGCACACCGTGCCGCCCGAATGGTGGATCGACGGCGCCATATAGGCGAGCTTCACGAAGTTCCGGAAATCCTCGATCGTCGCATAGCGGCGGTTGCCGTCGAGATCGCGCACGAAGGGCGGGCCATAGACCGGCGCGAACACCGTCGCTTTACCGCCGACCTGCACCGAGCGTTCGGGGTTGCGCGCATGCTGGGTGTAGACGGACGGCGCTGTCTTCAGCAGCGAACGGCAGAGCCCCTTCGGGAAATGCACGCGCTCGCCCTTGACGTCGGCGCCGGCCTCTTTCCAGAGCTGCAGGGCTTCGGCGTCGTCGCGGAAGATGATGCCGATCTCTTCGAGCACCGTGTCGGTGTTCTTCTCGATCAGCGCCAGGCCTTCCTCGTCCAGCACTTCATAGACGTTGATCTTGCGCTTGATGTAGGTGAGCTGGGTGCCCGGACCGCCGCCCGAGCGCGCTGCCCGTCGCGCCGCCGCGCCACTGCCAGCGCCGCGCCCGCGTCTGCCGCTCGACGGCTCCTGCTCGACTGCCGCGTTCTCGCTCATGATCGTTCTTCCCTGATTTTGTTCTGACCTGATGTGGATTGCGGCCGCGTGCGGCTGCTTCTCGCCGGATCGTAGCCATGCACCCTATTCGAAACGGCCAGCCAGCGCCAACGCCTGTCGCAAAATCGACAAGAATTCCAATAGATTTGCGGTCGCTTTCCTTTTGCGGGAAGTCGCAAATCAGCTATGGATACGCGGCCCTCGCGGGTTAGGTATTGGCGCATCGATTTTAGGCTGCCGCAGACATTCCGAGCAGCAAGGAGCCCGAGAAAAAATGTCCGACGACGAGATCATCCTTTCCGAGCTTTCCGACGACGAGCTCGTGCAGCAGATGCACGACGACCTTTATGA
>NZ_RZOS01000564.1:0-3253 GCF_004022605.1 Mesorhizobium sp. M4B.F.Ca.ET.089.01.1.1 | reverse complement strand
CCTTTCGCCCGTGTGATGATGGCCGGCATCTCGCAAGCATGCGACGCCACCGGCGCCGGGATCGCGTTGGTGTCGGCTCAGAATGACGAGAAACTCGCCTGGAACATCCAGAGCGCCCTGGTCGACGGCTTCATCCTGTTCTGCATCGAGGGCGGTCCTCGCCTCGTCGAATTGACGCGCGAACGGAGGCTTCCCTTCGTCGCGCTCGCGATCGGCTTCGATGACGACACCATCTCGATGATCGGCATCGACAACATCGCCGGCGCCAGGCTGGCCGCGCGTCATCTCGGCGAACTTGGGCATCGCCGCTTCGCCGTCCTGTCGCTGCCTTTCGTCGACGGCAGCACCGGTCTTGTGACGCCCGGGCGGCTCGGGACGGCGCTCTACACAGCAACGCGTGACCGGCTTGCCGGCTATTTCGAGGAGCTTGCCCGCTTCGGCGTCGATACCACCAGGGTGCCGGTCTACGAGACCGAAAACGAGGCGGCCACCACCAGGGCCGGCCTCGAGGCCATCTTCGCCAACGGCGAGCCGCCCACCGCGATCCTGGCCATGTCGGACCGGATGGCCATGGTCGCGATCGACTGGCTGACGGAGCGCGGCCTGAACGTCCCGGGCGACGTCTCGGTCGTCGGCTTTGATGGCGTGCCGGATGGCCTGCTGAGCAGACCTCAGCTCACCACCATCGCCCAGCCGATCACCGAGATCGGCCGTCGGGCGGCGCGGATGATCCTCGATTTCGATGGCGCGGTGCGGCGCGAGATGCTCGGCGTCGAACTCGTCGTCAGGGCATCGACCGGGCCGGCGAAGGCCTGATCCTCAGCGATTGCCTGCGGCCATCGGCTGGGCGACGAACGTTGGTCGCGCCGGCGCCTCGCCGCGGACCGGCTTCCGGCCCAGTGAACCGATGCCCGACAGCCATTCGAGATAGAAGGCGAGCGCGAACTGCATGGCGATGCCGGCCGATATCAGCAGCGTGTCGTAGGCAAAGCCGCCCGGATTGATCAGCTTCAGCACCTGCGCCACCATGGCGAGAACCGTGCCGGCGATGAACACCGGCAGCGAGCGCTTGCCGAGGATGGCCAGCGGATGGTCGGTGCTGGTGCGGAACAGGTTCGAGACCGCCGGCAGCGCGACGATCAGATAGCTCACCGCCAATATGTGCAGGAGCCTGGGCAGCGACAGGAAGGTCTTGTCGAAGCCGGTCAGCACCACCGGCAGGTCGAGCCAGGATATGCGGCCCCAGAGCGGGCTGTGCACCCAGACCAGCGCCGTCAGCACATAGGCGGCGGCAGCCCCGACCAGCCAACGATTGACCGGAATGGTTCCGCCGCGCCTGACATGCAGCATGGCGGCCAGGCCGATGTTGAACAGGAACTGCCAGGACAGCGGATTGAGGAACCAGAAGCCGGGCTCCGGATAGTTCGGCGGCGCGATCTGCCAGATGCCGGCGATCAGCCACAGGGCAGCCGACAGTACAAGCGCCGGCACCGGCCTGTAGCTGATCAACAGCAGGAAGGCCGGCGCCAGCAAAAGCAGCACCGCATAGACCGGCAGGATGTTGTTGTAGCCGAGCTGGTGGCCGAGCGTGACGATGCCGACCAGCACCTCCGGCGTGTTTTTCATCAGCGGCTCGATGTTGATCAGCTTCAGCAGCTCCGGCCGCCGGGCGAACACCGCTGCGGCGCAGAACAGCGCCATCACCACCATGGTCGTGACGATGTGGGCGGCATAGAGCACGCCGGCGCGCCGCCACATTTTCAGCGTCGCCAGCAGCCGGCCGCCGGGCTGGAATTTGCTGCCGTAGGCGAGCGCCACCGACATGCCGGAGATCAGCACAAAGGCTTCGGCCGCGTCCGAGAAGCCGAAATTCTTGTAGGTCAGCGTCTCGAACATTGTGCCAGGCACATGGTCGATGAAGATGGTGAGCAGCGCGAGCGCGCGAAACACGTCGATACGCGTGTCGCGATCGTGGATACGCGTATCGCGATCGTGGATACGCGTATCGCGATCGTGGATACGTGTGTCCCGTCCGGGCGAAACTGGCATGGTCATCGACAAAAGGCCTCAAAGCTGGTCGTTCATTCGGGCAATGCGACCCCCGGCGCACCGCTTTGATTCCTCCCGTGAGAGGGAGTGTATCGGCGCAGAAACGGACTGAAGTAAGCCTGGTTCAATCAACTTTCGCGGAGCAAGAAAATAATCCGTTTTGAAGCCGGCAAATCAATGAAACAGCCATGAAATCAAAAGGATATGAGCGTGCCTGAATATACTGACGATGGCGGCGTCTTCTATGACTTGAGCTTCCTCCATCGCTTCATCAAGCCATCCGGCGCAAGCGGCGAATGCCTGTTCCTGCTGCATGGATCCGGCGTCGATGAAACCACGCTGGTACCGCTTGCGAGACAGATCGCGCCCAGGGCCGCGCTGGTCGCGGCGCGCGGCCGAATCCCGCAAGAGGACGGCTTTCGCTGGTTCGAGCGGATCACGCCGACCAGCTTCGAGCAGGCCAGCATTCGCACGGAGACGGACACCTTCGCCACCTTCGTTGCCGAGGCGACGAAGCGCCACGGGCTCGATCTCTCCCGTGCGGCCTTCGTCGGCTATTCGAACGGCGCCAATCTGGTTTCGAGCCTGATGCTGCTTCATCCCGGTCTGGTCCGGCGGGCAGCGCTTCTGCGGCCGATGCCGGTGCTCGACGAGACACCGCCGACGGATCTCGGCGGCACGAAGGTGCTGATGATCGCCGGCGCCGCCGACCTCACCTACGGCCCGTTCGCGCCGGCGCTGGTGACGCTGCTAAGCCAGCGCGGCGCCACGGTCGATGCTCGCATCGTTGCATCGGGACATGAGATCGGCGACCCGGACGCGGCCATCGTCAGGCAATGGCTGGCGGATCCGGCCGTGGCGTGAGTGGACTAGGACCGGAGCCCTATCCCTTCCCCATCCGGTTCCAGGCATCGAGCCCGGCGATCTTGTAGGCTTCGGCCAGGGTCGGGTAGTTGAAGGTGTTGTTGACGAAGAAGTCGACCGTGCCACCGAGATTGATCACCGCCTGGCCGATATGGATGAGTTCAGTGGCGCCCTCGCCGACGATGTGGGCGCCGAGCAGCCGGCGCGTTTCGACCGAGAACAGCAGCTTCAGGAAGCCCGAGTTGACGCCCATGATGTGGCCGCGCGAGGTTTCGCGGAAGCGCGCCACGCCGACCTCATAGGCGGCGCCGCTTTCGCGAAACCTCGCGCGGCCACATCA
>NZ_RZOS01000563.1:0-3257 GCF_004022605.1 Mesorhizobium sp. M4B.F.Ca.ET.089.01.1.1 | reverse complement strand
CGCTAAGACTTCCGAAGCGGGCGGCCAGCCGCCCGCTTCTTTCCCCACGGCGACGGGCGCCGCAGGGTTGGACATCAAATCCCGGGTTGAGGCCGAAAGCCTCTAACTGCCGCGACAGGCAGGACAGCGACACGGCGGCAACGCCCCCTTTGCTTCCTGACCTGTTCCAGATCAATCCGGCGCCGATCCCCGCGATCGACGCCAAGACGAAGGAACAAAACCATGGAAGTCATTCTTCTCGAACGCGTTTCCCGCCTCGGCCAGATGGGCGACACCGTCAAGGTCAAGGATGGGTTCGCCCGCAATTTCCTGCTGCCGCAGGGCAAGGCGCTGCGCGCCAACGAAGCCAACAAGAAGAAGTTCGAAGGCCAGCGCGCCCAGCTCGAAGCGCGTAACCTCGAGCGCAAGTCGGAAGCCTCGCAGGTTGCCGAAAAGCTCGACGGCAAGAGCTTCGTGGCCGTGCGTTCGGCCGGCGAGACCGGCCAGCTCTACGGTTCGGTGTCGACCCGCGACATCGCCGACCTGCTGACAGCGGAAGGCTTCTCGGTCAACCGCAACCAGATTCAGCTCAACCACCCGATCAAGACCATCGGCCTGACCAATGTGGCCATCGCGCTGCATCCGGAAGTCGAAGTCACGATCACGCTCAACATCGCCCGCACCGCCGACGAGGCCGAGCGCCAGGCCAAGGGCGAGACGCTGACGACGGCGGAGGCCATCTACGGCGACGACATCAACGACAATGCGCGGCCGGAAAACTTCTTCGACCCGAACGCCGAGTTCGAAGGCGGCGAAGACAACGCCTGACCAGGCACGATCGAGCGCCACAGCGGCGCTCGAAACGCCTTGACTGCCACCGGTTTCGACTGGACCAACGCCCGGGCCTCGCGCCCGGGCTTTTTTGTGCCAAATGGAACTTTTCGAACCCCTATATCTTGATGCAGACTACAGCGTCGCGCGTCCTTTGGACGCACAAAGGACGTCGTAGTCCTTTGACTTGGCGCATGATCCCGCCGCGAAATCGATAGCGATTTCGGGACCCTGCGTCAGGCCATCCTGTCTGACGTTGGGGACATTTGGTCATGAATATTTTGTTGAAGCGCCTTCTCGACCGCCTGGTGCGCACCGGCAATCTCAAAGTGACCGGGCCGAAGGGCTCGACGGTCACCTTCGGCGACGGCAGCGGCGAACCGGTGCACATGCACATCAAGACAAAGCACGCCGAACGCGCCATCAGCTTCGATCCGATGCTGGCGGTACCCGAGGCCTATATGGACGGCGAACTCGATATCCTCGAAGGCGGCGTGCTTGGGGTGATGCGCATCGCCTTCCAGAACATGGGCAGCGGCGGCATCGATGCGACCTGGGCGAAGGCGATCGAAGGCCTGCGCCACGCCTTCCGCCGGCTGCAGCAAATCAACACCGCCGCGCGCGCGCGTCGCAACGTGCAGCGCCACTACGATCTCTCAGGCGACCTCTACCGGCTCTTCCTCGATGAGGACATGCAGTATTCCTGCGCCTATTTCGAGCAGCCCGACATGACGCTGGACGAGGCGCAGGCGGCCAAGAAGCGGCACATCGCCGCCAAGCTCAGGCTGAAGGCCGGGCAGACGGTGCTCGACATCGGCTCCGGCTGGGGCGGGCTCGGCCTCTATCTCGCCAAGGCCTTCGACGTCGACGTGCAAGGTGTGACGCTGTCGACCGAGCAGCACGGCGTCGCCACCGACCGGGCGCATGTGCAAGGGCTGCAGGACAGGGTGCATTTCGACCTCAAGGATTATCGCTCGCTCAACGAACGCTTCGATCGCATCGTCTCTGTCGGCATGTTCGAACATGTCGGCGTCAACCACTACCGCACCTTTTTCGAGAAGTCGGCGACATTGCTCAAGCCCGACGGGGTCATGCTGCTGCACACGATCGGCCGCTCCGGCGTGCCGTGGGCGACCAGCGCCTTCGTCCGCAAATATATCTTCCCGGGCGGCTACATCCCGGCGCTTTCCGAGGTGATGCCGGCGATCGAGAAGTCGGGCCTCGTCGTCACCGACATCGAAATGCTCAGGCTGCACTATGCCGACACGCTGAAGCATTGGGGCATGCGCTTCGCCGCCAACCGCGACAAGGCCAAGGCGATCTACGACGAGCGCTTCTGCCGCATGTGGGAATTCTACCTCGCCGCCTCGGAAGCCGCCTTCCGCTGGCAGGACCTGGTGATCTTCCAGATCCAGCTCGCCAAGAGGAACGACACTCTGCCGGTCACCCGCGACTACATGGCCAAATGCGAGAAGGCGTTGGAAATGCGCGACATCGGCCACCGGCCGGAGCCGACCGTCGCCAAGCCCGCCCGCCGCCGGAAGGTGGCGGACGGGGAGTAGGAAGCCGGCCGCATCGCGGCCAATCGGCCCATTGTCCTTGCCATAGCCTGCCCAAGCATGAAAAAGGTCTCGTTATCGCGAGACCTTTTTCATGACCTATCTCATCTACATCGCCGCCGCGCTTGCCGAGATCGCCGGCTGCTTCTCGTTCTGGGCCTGGTGGCGGCTGGAGAAGTCGCCGCTGTGGCTGGCGCCGGGGCTCATCTCGCTCGCTTTGTTCGGTTTCCTGCTGGCGCTGGTCGACACATCGGCCGCCGGCCGCGCCTACGCCGCCTATGGCGGTATCTACATCGCGGCATCGCTCGGCTGGCTGCGGCTGGTGGAAGGCGTGCGCCCCGACCGCTGGGACCTTGCCGGTGCAGCGATCTGCATCGCCGGCGCTTCGGTCATCCTTCTCGCACCCCGGGGAGCGTGAAGCGTGGAACTCCCCGCCCCGCTCCGCCAAGGCGTCGAGCGCCTCCTCGAACATGTGCCGCTGCCGGCGCTCAAGCAGGCGGCGCGGACGCTGTCCGACCGCTACCGCGCGGAGCTGCGCGACGGCCGCCTGCACATGGCCGAGGACATGGCGGTCAAAGCCTATCTGGCGACGCGGCTGCCGGCGACCTATGCCGCCGTCCGCGCCAGCCTCGACGCGCTGGCCGAGGCAAGGTCCGACTTCCAGCCGAGGACCTTGCTCGATATCGGCGCCGGGCCTGGCACCATGCTTTGGGCCACGCTCGACCTGTGGTCCGACCTCGAGGCGGCGGTGATGCTCGAGGCGAGCGCGGCGGTGCGCAAGATCGGCCAGACGCTGGCCGCCGAGACGGTCGCCGCCAGGACGGAATGGCTCGCCGGCGACGCCACGATCGATCTCACGGATCTTCAACCCGCCGATCTGGTCACCGC
>NZ_RZOS01000562.1:0-3264 GCF_004022605.1 Mesorhizobium sp. M4B.F.Ca.ET.089.01.1.1 | reverse complement strand
TCTACAATCCGGTGCGCGAACCCTGGTCGGGCGAAGTCGTCGCCGTGTCGGAATTCTACGAGATCGCCGACGACTTCCAGGAAACGCTGAACGCGGCGCTGTGGTCGACCTGGCTGGTGGTGGCTGGCGCCACGGCGGCGGCATTGGCGCTGTTGTCCGGAATCGTCTTTCGCGGCAGCCGTACCATCGAGACGCAACGCACGGCACTCGAGGCGAAGGTGACGGAATTGCAGTCGGCGCTGTCGCAGAACTCATCGCTGCGCCAGCGCGTGCAGCGGGCCTCGCGCCGCGCCACCGCCATCAATGAACGCTATCTCAGGCGCATCGGCGCCGACTTGCATGACGGGCCGGCGCAGCTTGTGGCGCTGGCCGCGCTCAGGATGGACAGCCCTCTGCTGCTCGATCCAGCCGCCTCGAGCGAATTGCGCGAGGCCGAGATATCGGGCATCCACAAGACGCTCGGCGAAGCGATGCGCGAGATACGCGGCATCTGCAACGGCCTGGTTCTGCCGCAGATCGAGACGCAGGCCGTAGTCGACATCCTGACGTTGGCGGTGAAGGAACACGAGCGGCGCACCAGCAGCAAGGTGGCGCTGACGCTTCCCGGCCGCCTGCCGGAACTCGGCACTTCCGAGAAGATCAGCATTTACCGTTTCGTACAGGAAGGGTTGAATAATGCGTGGCGGCATGGAAAGGGCAAGGATCAGGCGGTGCGGGCCGGCATGAAAGGCGGCAGGCTGATGGTGGAGGTGATGGACGGTGGTCCTGGCTTCGATCCCAGCAGGAGCGAGGGGCTCGGGCTCGCGGGCCTGAGGGAACGCATCGAAAGCATCGGCGGACAGTTCGAAACACTGTCCGGCCCGCAAGGCACGCGATTGGTGATCACACTATCTGTCGAGGAGCAGCCGTGACCGCAACCATCCGTATCGCCATTGTCGACGACCATCCGCTGTTTCGCGAGGGCGTGGCGCGCAGCCTCGGCGAGATCGGCGGGTTCGCGGTGGTCGGCGAAGGCGCCAGCGCCGACGACGCCGAAAGGCTGGTGCAGACGACCGCACCCGACATCCTGCTGCTCGACATCAGCATGCCGGGCGGCGGGCTCAACGCCGCGGCCCGGATCCTGTCCGGCCACCCCGGGCAGAAAATCGTCATGCTGACAGTGTCGGAAACCAATGCCGATGTCGCCCAGGCACTCAACACCGGCGTGCGCGGCTATGTGCTGAAGGGCGTCGGCTCCAAGACGCTGGCCGAAATACTCGGCGAGGTCGCGGCTGGCCAGAGCTATGTCTCTCCGACGCTGTCGGCAAGACTGCTGTCGGACCTTTTGCAGCCGGCGAGCCGCAAGCCCGACCCGCTCAGCCAGCTCACCGGCCGCGAGGCGGAGATCCTGCGGCTGGTGGCGGAGGGCCTTAGCAACAAGGAGGTCGCCGCCAGGCTGTCGTTGCAGGAAAAGACGGTCAAACATCACATGACCAGGGTGCTGGCCAAGCTCAACGTGCGCAACCGCACGGAGGCGGCGCTACTGATGCATGAGGCGAAGGAGAAGAATTAGATTAGTGAATGGTAAATGGATAGGCGCCAACACTATTCACCATTCACCCATTCACTATCTATTCACAAAAGTCACCCCCGCCCTCAGGACGGGGGTGCGTGAGGGACAGAAAGGGGGTAGCTCCCTGCCCTCACAAGCCCAGCAGGCGCGCCAGATCCTCGGGCGTCGCCTGGCGCTCGACGATGGTTCGGCCAAGAGCATCCTCCATCTCGAAACGGCCGTTCCGGATTTCTTCCTTCATGCCGTCGGGATGGACGACCTTGATTGTGTCGCCATCGATTTCGACCTTGTCTCCGGTCGCCGCGTTGACGTGGCTGTTGTGGCTGGCGCTGTTGCCGCGGTTGCCGTTGTTGTTGCCTGAGTTGTTGTTACCGCTGTTATTGTTGCTGTTGCCGCCGCCGGAGCTTGAATTGCCGCCGCCGTTGCCGTTGCCGCCACCGTTCCCATTGCCGCCATTGCCGTTGCCGGCATCGGCATAGGCCAATGCAGGAACGATCCTGGCGGCGCCATAGAGCTTGACGTGGCAAGGCGCGATCGTCAGCGCCAGCACCGTCGAGGCCCCCAGGACAAGCCGGCTCAGCCGGTTCAAGGACAGTGTGAGCATCTCCTCTCCCTGCCGGTCTTCTCTCCGGTCTGGCAGACCGCGGCCGGCATGATTGAGAAGAGGAGAGCATCCATGCATGGGCACGCGCGCGAAAGCGGCCCACGACCCTTGCCCTGCCGGTTCGGACCTTTTTTACGCCTCTGCCGGACCTATGTCGCAATGCCGGCGCAATGCGACCGGCGCGACGAACGGCAACGCCAGGACGCGGCAAGGTTGCGGCGCGTTAACCAAACCTCTTGGAAAGCACAACGCAATTCTCTAAGACTATAGCGCGTGAAAAATGCGGGGACCGCGCCAACGAACCGCGATGCGCCAAGGGTTGCCCAGCAGGAATGCAAGGCAGACCCCAAAAAAATACCCCCGCCAGAAGGCGGGGGCAAGGTGAGCAACGAAAGTCCTGTCAACCGATGATCAAGGACTGAAGAGACGAAGCAAAAGGTGGCAACCTGATTTTGCAGCGCTGACCTTCGGTCCCGAAACGATCACTTCCAGATAGAACCTCGCTCTCACAAACCGTTCAAAAACTCTTCAGCCGCGCCACATCGGCAGCGGTTGCCCTTCTATCGACGATGGTGCGCCCGAGCGCGTCCTCCATCCTGAAGCGGCCGTTTTCGATTTCTTCCGTCATTCCGTTGGGGTGCGTGACCCTGATGCTCTTGCCGTCGACTTCGACCTTGTCGCCGGTTACGGCGTTGACATGATCGACAGTGGCATTCTCGCCGGTGCCTTTGCTGTTACCCTTGCCGTTGCCGCCGGCGTTGCTGTTGCCGCTGTTTCCGTTGCTGCTGCCGCCGCCGCTGTTACCGTTCCCGTTGCCGCCGCTATTGCCGCCGCCGTTGCCGTTGCCGCCGCCATTGCCATTGCCGCCCTTGCCGGCTTGGGCCTTGGAAGCGACGGGACCGTCGATCGAGAGATGAAAAGGTGCGATAGTCAACGCCAGCGCCGCCAGCGCCCGCAAGACCAGCCTGCAGCCCATGCGCGGTACGCGCATCCCATTCTCCCCATGCCGGTCAACCGGCCCGAACCCAGCCGAAACCCCAACGGCATTGTCGATGCGAAAACATTCACAAATCGCAACGCCTTGCGGAAGTGGCCCACGACCCATGTC
>NZ_RZOS01000561.1:0-3269 GCF_004022605.1 Mesorhizobium sp. M4B.F.Ca.ET.089.01.1.1 | reverse complement strand
ATCAAGCTCGGCCCGAAGACGGTGCTCGGCACGTTCGGCGAATTCCATCCGAAGACGCTTGAGGCGCTCGACGTTTCCGGACCGATCTGCGGCTTCGAGGTTTTTGTCGACGCCGTGCCGGAGCCGAAGGCCAAGCCGACCCGCACAAAGCCGAAACTGGAGCTGTCGCCCTTCCAGGCGGTGAAGCGCGACTTCGCCTTCGTCGTCGACAGGACAGTCGAGGCCGGCACGCTGGTGCGCGCAGCGCTTGCCGCCGACAAGAAGCTGGTCACCGGGGTCTCGGTGTTCGACGTCTTCGAGGGCGCGTCGCTGGGCGCGGCCAAGAAGTCGATCGCCATCGAGGTGTCGATCCAGCCGGTCGAGAAGACGCTGACCGACGAGGACTTCGAGGCGTTGGCCAAGCGCATCGTCGAGAACGTCAACAAGCAGACGGGCGGCGTGCTGCGCGCTTAAGCAGCGGATTGCCGGAAGGTGGCGAATCGTCCTCCAAAGGGCGATGGACCATCTCCGCTATTCCGGCCTTCCCTTCGAAGTGCAGCGCGCAGCGTTCCTCGGCATCATCGCGAGCGACCCGCTCATTGGCGAAACGCTGGCGCGGGTGCGGGAGCTCGCGCTGCCGGACTGGCTGATGGTTTCCGGCGCGCTCTACAACAGCGTCTGGAACCACCTGACCGGCAAGCCGCCGGGCTACGGCATCAAGGATGTCGACCTGTTCTATTTCGACGATGCCGACCTTTCCTACGAGGCCGAGGACGCGGTCATCCGCCGGGCGGCCAGACATTTCGACGGGCTGACGCTGCCTGTCGAGGTGCGCAACCAGGCGCGGGTGCATTTGTGGTATCCGGAGAAGTTCGGGCAGGAATGCCCGCGCTATGCGAGCGCAAGCGAGTCCGTCAGCTATTTTGCTTCGAAGACGCATGCGGTTGGCGTGCGGTACGGCCGGGACGGAGCGCTGGAGCTGGTGGCGCCGTTCGGGCTGGACGATGTGTTTTCGTTCCGGATTACACCGAACCGGGTGATGGACAACCAGCGGACGCATGAGGCGAAGGGGAAAAGGGCGCAGGAGTGCTGGCCAGAGATTGAGGTGGTGCCGTGGTAGGATATGTAAGCGCGAGGCGCCCCCCTCTGCCCTGCCGGGCATCTCCCCCACAAGGGGGGAGATCAGCAGCTTTGGCGCCGCGCCTTTCCTTCAAACGGTCGTAATTGGCGAAAGCGGCGGTGACAGCCAATCTCCCCCCAAGTGGGGGAGATGTCCGGCAGGACAGAGGGGGGCGCTGTCCCGCCGGCGTCTCAAAGCAAGCTGAACCGTCTAACCATTCACCAGCGCCATCAGCTCCTCGGTATAGCGCTTGCCGACCACCTTATCCGGCGACAGCGCGTCGCCGATCGCGGCAACCTCCGCAGCACTCAATTCGACCCTGGCCGCTGCCGTGTTCTGTTCCAGATGGCGGATTTTCCGCGCGCCGGGGATCGGCACGATGAAATCGCCCTGGTGCAGCACCCAGGCGAGCGCCAGTTGAGCCGATGTCACGCCCTTCTCCGCCGCCATCTTTTCCAGCGTGGCAACAACCTTGGCGTTGGCCGCCATGGCCTCGGCCTGGAAGCGCGGCTGGCCGAGGCGCCAGTCGCCGGCGTCGAGGACGTCCGGCTTGGCGATCGTGCCGGTGAGCAGGCCGCGGCCGAGCGGGCTGTAGGGGACAAAGCCGATGCCGAGCTCGCGGCAGACGGCGAGGACCTCGTCCTCTGGATCGCGGGTCCATAGCGAATATTCGCTCTGCACGGCCGAGATCGGATGCACCGCATGCGCCCGGCGGATGGTCGCGGCACTCGCCTCGGAGAGGCCGAGCGCGCGTACCTTGCCCTCGCGCACCAGCTCGGCCATGGCGCCGACCGTATCCTCGATCGGCACGTTGGGGTCGACACGGTGCTGGTAGTAGAGGTCGATGACATCAGTGCCCAGCCGCTTCAGCGAGGCCTCGGCCACCGCCTTGACGTGCTCGGGGCGGCTGTCGACGCCGGCCATGCGGTCGGTGCCCGTCCCCTCTTCCAGGATCTTGAAGCCGAATTTGGTGGCGATCGTCACCTTGTCGCGCACCGGCTTCAGCGCCTTGCCGAGCAGGATCTCGTTCTCGTAGGGGCCATAGACTTCGGCGGTGTCGAAGAAGGTCACGCCGATCTCGACGGCGCGGCGCAGCGTGGCGATCGCTTCGGCTTCCGGCTGGCCGCCATAGACGAAGCTCATGCCCATGCAGCCGAGGCCGACGGGGAAGACTTCGAGTTCAGTTCCAAGTTTGCGGGTTTGCATCACGCATCTCCTTGTTGTGATGCGGAACAAGTAGCCACTTGCCTTTCGTTCGATAACCGTGTCGCTTTTGCACGGCTTGTTCTATAAAATAGATCAATGAACCGCACCAACTTTTCTCAACTGGCCGTGCTTGCCACCGTCGCCCAATGCGCCAGTTTCCGCGGCGCCGCGCGCGAGCTCGGCATCGCACCGTCCGCGGTGAGCCATGCCGTATCGAGCCTGGAGGCGCGGCTCGGCGTGCGGCTGCTGGCGCGCAGCACGCGCAGCGTGGCGCCGACCGTGGAAGGGGCGCAGTTGCTCGAACGGCTGCGGCCGGCGCTTTCCGAAATAGACCACGCGCTGGAGACGGCGGTGGAGGCGCGCGACCGGCCGGCCGGCAATCTGCGGCTGACCGTGCCGCGCACGGCAGCGCACCTGACGCTGACGCCACGGCTCGGCGCCTTTGCCGCCGCCTATCCCGACATCGTGCTGGAGATCGTCATCGAGGACCGCTTCACCGATGTGGTCGAGGGCGGCGTCGATGCCGGTGTGCGGCTCGGCGAAAGCCTGCAGCGCGACATGATCGCCGTGCGCATCGGGCCCGACCTTCGCGGCGCCGTCGTCGCCGCGCCGTCCTATTTTGCCACGATGCCCAGACCGCGCCACCCGCGCGAGCTCGCCGACCATCGTTGCATCCGCTTCCGCTTTTCCAGCGGCATCCTCTATCGCTGGGAATTCGAGAAGGACGGCGAGGAGATCGAGATCGCTGCGCAAGGGCCGCTGATCCTCGACGAGGACCATCTGATCGCGCAAGCAGCGGTAGACGGCGCCGGGCTCGCCTTCGTCTTCGAGCCCTATGTCAGGGCGCCGCTCGCCGACGGCAGGCTGATCCGCGTGCTGGAAGACTGGTGCCCGACCTTCGACGGCTTCTTCGTCTATTATCCCAGCCGCCGGCAGATGCGGCCGGCGCTGCGGGCTTTCGTGG
>NZ_RZOS01000560.1:0-3271 GCF_004022605.1 Mesorhizobium sp. M4B.F.Ca.ET.089.01.1.1 | reverse complement strand
GGGAAGGGCGCCTTCCCCTTCATTTTGCACTGTTTTTCGTCCGGGCGCAGGCTGGCGGAGGTCGGCGTCGCGCTTGGCGGCTATGTCTCGTTCTCCGGCATCCTGACCTTCAAGAACTCGGCCGACCTGCGCGCCGTCGCGGCCAACGTGCCGCACGACCGGCTGCTGGTAGAAACCGATGCGCCTTATCTTGCGCCGATGCCGTTTCGCGGCAAGCGCAATGAGCCGGCCTATGTCGCCAACACCGCCAGGGTGCTGGCCGATACGATCGGCGTCAGCGAGGCCGAGATCGCCGATATCACCACGGACAATGTCTTTCGGCTGTTCCGGAAGATGCCGCGCCCCGAAGCGCCTGACGCATGAGCGATCGGCTGCGCCTCACCATTCTCGGCTGCGGCTCGTCGCCCGGCACACCGCGCATCACCGGCGACTGGGGCAATTGCGATCCCGCCAACCCCAGGAACCGGCGCATGCGCACGGCAGCACTGGTCGAGCGGATCGCGGCAAACGGTGCCCGCACGACCGTCGTCGTCGACACCGGACCGGACTTCCGCGAGCAGATGCTGCTGGCGTCGGTCAGGCGCATCGATGCGGTCGTTTACACGCATCCGCATGCCGACCATATCCACGGCATCGACGATCTGCGCGGCTATGTGCAGGAGCAGCGCCATCTGATCGACATCCATGCCGATCAGCCGACGATGCAGCGCCTGCGGCAAGCGTTCGGTTATTGTTTCGAGACGCCGCCCGGCAGTTCCTATCCGCCCATCGTCAGGGCGCATCTCATCGACCACGCCAGGCCGATCGTGATCGAGGGAGAGGGGGGTGCCCTCACCCTTGAGCCGCTGCCACAGACCCATGGCGACATCATTTCCCTCGGCTTCCGCGCCGGCGGGCTTGCCTATTGCCCTGACATCAGCGACTTCCCCGACGCCACGGCGGAACGGCTGCGCGATCTCGAAACGCTGGTCATCGACGCGTTGCAGTACAACACCCATCCGAGCCATCTGTCGCTTGGCCAGGCACTGGGCTGGATCAAGAGACTGGCTCCGAAAAACGCCGTGCTGACACACATGCATGTGCCGCTGGATTACGCCGTCGTGATGGCCGAGACGCCCGACAACGTGGTGCCGGCCTATGATGGGATGGTGATCGAAATTCCTTATGAGTCAGCGTGATAGGACGAGCTGTTCAGAAGCGCGTTCCGCTCTATGGCTCGATTGTGTTAACGTCGCGACTTTCAGAGGAGAAGGCACCATGGCAGCCTATCTGATTGCTGAGCACAAGATCGCGGATCCGGCGGCATACGAGGAATATCGCATAAAGGCCTTGGCTGCCGTCGATCGCTTCGGAGGCAAGTTGCTGTTGCGTGCTCGAAGCGTTGGCCCTTGCGGGCTCGTGGCAGCCGGACCGGCTCGTCGTGCTTGAGTTTGCCGATATGGCGTCTCTCAAGGCCATGCATGATTCACCTGACTACCAAGCCCTCATCGGAATCCGCAACGTTGCGGCCGCCAATGTGCTGCTTGCAATTGAAGCCGCTTAGATCCAGCCCCTCGGTCGCTGTGACGACGGCTGAGGGCACTGAGATCGGCAGCAATTTCCGCCTTTTGGCCAACGCATAAGTTCCATAATCTATCTTATGCGACTTAGAGATCGATGCAGACGGCATGCCCTCGCCACGTCTCGCCGCGCCCTCCAGATATGTCTGCGCGACAGATTAGAGCTCATCATCAAGGATCGGCGCCTGCCGCGGCGCCTGCCGCGCTGTCGCATCGAGCATGCAACTGATGATGATATTGCGCTGGCGATCGTATTGATGGTTTCGGCGGCGACTTCGGCCGTGCAGCGCGGTAGGCGATCCACGCGCGCTGCATCTGGCGACAGGCTTCGCGCAACTGCCGCGGCATTGCGACGACGGCGCCGTTCGTTGTAGCCATGCCCAGCGCTTGATTTTTGAGGAGACGGGAGCATGGACCGATACACCGGCGGCTGTCTGTGCGGGAGCGTTCGAATTGTGGCGTCGGGTGCCCCATACCGGGTCGGCGTCTGCCACTGTCTCGATTGCCGCAAGCATCACGGGGCGCTGTTTTACGCCGCTGCGGTGTTCCCTCAGGAGGCGGTGACGATCGACGGCGAAACACGCGACTACGCCGGGCGCTTCTTCTGTCCGCGCTGCGGCTCGTCTGTTTTCGCGCGCACCGCAGACGAGATCGAAGTGCATCTGGGGTCCCTGGACGCCCCGGACCAGCTGCTGCCGACCTACGAGCTGTGGACCGTCCGCCGCGAGTCCTGGCTGCCGCCGTTTCCGGTCAGGAAACGATACGACCGCGATCGTAGTGTCGCGGAACGGCTCGGTCCACACCCAGTGGCTGGTCGTGAAATGCGGGTTGGCGACCAGAAACATTTCGACCTCGGCGCGCGCCTCCTCGAGCCGGCCGAGTTGGGCAAGGCTTGCCGCCAGGAAACGGCGAGAGCTTGTGCGATAGGTCTCCTCCCTGCGCAGCGTCTCGATGGCGGCTTCGTAGTCGCCGGCCGCGTATTGCGCCTGGCCGAGCGTCAGATAATACCAGCTTGCCGGAAACGGGTTCAGCCGGAACGCCTTGCGGATCTGCTCCAGGCCCTGCTCGACCTGCCCGGCCAAGGTCGTGATGTCGGACAGCGTCGCCCAGGCGTCGGCTTCGTTGGGGTCGAACTCGAACGCCTTGGCGAACTCCGTATCCGATTCAGGGAAGCGGCGCTCATAGGCCAGCAGGTTGGCGAGCACCCAGCGGCAGCCGGCATCGTTGGGATCGATCGCCACGGCCTTGCGAGCCAGTTCCAGGGCAACGCTACGGTTGGGCTCGATGGGTTCGCCCCAATGCACCCATCCCATCCAGTGGTTCATGGCAAGCCAGCGATAGGCCTCGGCGTAGTCCGGATCGAGCGCAACGGCGCGCGTCAGCATCAGATGCGCTTCCCGCGCCGTCTGCGGCGAATCGTCGATCAGCTTGCGCGCCCGCACGCAGAGATCGTAGGCCTCGAGATTTTTCGGCCGATTGCGCGGCAGCGGCGCGCGCAGCCGGCCGAGCAGCGCCTCGACGATCTTGGCCGTCACCTCGTCCTGGACGGCAAAGATATCTTCCAGGCTACGATCGAAGCGCTCCGCCCACAGATGCTCGCCGCTCAGCGCGTCGACCAGTTGCGCGTTGATGCGCACGCGCCCGGCGGCGCGTCTCGCGCTGCCCTCCAGCAGGTAGCGCACGCCAAGATCCTCGGCGATCCCGCGCACGTC